>CANGGG010000070.1 GCA_947453415.1 Bacteroidota bacterium
TAATAACCAAAAGTTTTACTACAAACAACAAGGAATTTGTATATGAAATGAAAGAGGTAAATCTGCTAAATCCTGGAATTTACTTTATAAGAATTGTTGTTGATGGTAAAATATTTACAAACAAAATAATTAAGTTTAATTAGCCAATCATATTCCACCATTGAAATATTATTTTGTATAAAAATTCAAAAAAGGAAAGTCCAACAAAAACAGTGCTCGCCCAAAAACCATTGCTAATAATTACACTTAAAATAAACATACGCCAATCGTGGGCTGTTAATCCATTGTATTCAAAATTTCCTTTGCGCCTGAAAGCTACCGCTACAAACGGATTGAAATAAATAGATAAAAATACGAATAAAAACAAATGACTTTTTCTAAGTATTTTCACTAAAAACAATTTAAATCCTACGCTGTCATTGCTTGTTATAATGGCATTCATTTTCTCTTTCGAAAATTCAATTCCCAAAAAATCACGTTTTAAATAATCGTAAATGAGGAAGTAAAACCAGCAAAACAAAAACGACAAAACCACCATGACGCTAAAACCATAAATAACTCCTAATTGGTATAAAGCAAATGGGTACAACACAAAATCGAAACTATAATTAATGATAGTAAACGTGGTAGCGCCAGTTAAAAATAATAATATTCGGTGGATGAAAGGTTTCATTTAGTTAAATGCAATACTATATGTTTTAAGGTAAAATGCTGGATTTAATTGTTGCTTAAAATACCGCAATGATGCTACTCCCCTGTCTTCTTGAAAATTAAAATATTTAAAATTTTGTTGCACTAATTTAGTCGAAAGTTCCTTTAACAAATAAATTCCTAATCCATTAAATGTTTTAAAAAAATGTCCAACTATCCATTCATTATTCAGTTCTTCATAAATCATTAAACCGCTTAATTTTTGGTTGGCATATAACTTCAAAATTTTCAAATTGAATGATTTGTTCATGTCCAAACATTTTTGAAAAGCTAGCCATTCTTTTTGCAAATTGGCATTGTTCAAATTGCTTTTATCTGATTTTATTTGCATACAATCCTCACAAAAAACTTTTAATTCATCTAAATCATCAATGTCATTCAAATTGAATATTTCGGCCGTTAATCCTTCATTTTCTTTGATGGCTTTGCTTATTGAATTGCGTTGTTTTTTATATTTACTGCCTTGCAATAAAGCAATATCTGAAAGATGATAAATATATTCAAAATCGTCTAAGTCCTCAGCCATTTTTATATTCGAAAAAACAGTATTTTCATTTATGTTTGGACAGTTAATTTTTAATTGAAACACCCCTAATTTTTGCATTTCATTTTTACAAATTTCAATTAATTCCGCTGTTAAATTTGAAGTTAGCAAATGTCCAAATGCCAAACCAAAAGGTGGATTTAACAAAACTAAAAGAAGTGAATTCCCGAATGTAAAATAATGAACTTTTGAAGTAACATTCCAAAAACAAATGGTAGAAAGTAAAAAATCTGAAGTTGGAATGATTGACAATTTACTTAATTGCGAGACATAATGATTGTTATTTAAAACTGTTTCATTTTGTTGGAATAAGGTATTGTCTTTTATAAAATTCAAATTATATTTTTTATGAGTACCTGCACATTGTTCAATAATCTTGCCGACAAAATTAACAAGTAAAATAGTCAGTTTTAATTGCAAATATAAACAACAAAAAAGACTGCCTCTTGTTTGAAACAGCCTTTTAATTAATTCATTACTATTATTTTAAAAATTAAATGCCAAACCTGTTTGCATAGTTCTAGTATCGGCAACTTTTGCAGTTTCAAACATAGGCACTAGGCCAAAATTAGCAAAAACACTTACATGATTATAACCAATTCTAAGGGTGGCATCTGCTCTAAATTTATTCACAAAAAAATCTGAGCTATAACGTTTTTCATATTCAACACCATTATTACTGTATTCAGTATAAATTGAATTGCCAACTGTATAATTTATAATTACACCCGTTGCTACATAAAAACAATTGTCGTTTACGTTATAACTGCTATTTAATTTAATTAATACAGGTATAGTTAAGTTAAATTGACTCAATCTGCTAGTTGTTAATGTAGCATCTGTAGCTTTAAACTCTAATACTTTTGTATTTTCTCCATTGATTAAAGTGTCTTTATTTTTAAAACCATAATGGTCAAAACTAAATCCAAATCCTGAAGTTAGTGCCAAGTAACCTTTTATAATTGGCAAGTCAAAATCACCAAAATTAATTGCAAAACGCCATGAACTTCCTAGGTTAGTTGCTAAGTATTTATTGGCAGGATCCAAAGTAGTATTCATATTCGGTGTAACAAATGTGCCAACACCAAATTCAAATCCTCCAAATGCCTCGGTCATATCATTATTATGTTTTTTATGTTTTATTGAAATTTCGCTTTTAACTTGAGCTGAATCTTCATCAATTTCATCGTTATTTACTTTTTCAATTTTTGATGCGCCACTCACGTTTTTATCTACATTTTTCGGATTTCCAGCAAATTCAATTCTTGAAACTCCGCTTGCTTCAGCTTTTAAATTATTTTTTACAGTTGCAGCTATTTTAGAAGCACCATTTGCTTCAGCATCTAAATTTTCAAAAGCCATTCCAATTGCATTCACTTTAGAAGCACCTGTAACTTCTATTTTCCCCTCAGTCGCCTTTCCATCTAAAGTTAATTTACTGGCTCCATTTATTTCAGCTTTTAGTTTTTCAACATCTAAATTTAAATCAGATTTAGTAGCGCCATCGGCATAAATTGAGAAACTTGCAGTTTTAAAAATACTATCATTTCCCATTTTGATTTTAGCGTTTCCTTCTAATTTTAATTCCTGTAAACTATTAGTATAAACAATAATATTTACTGGAATTGCATCATTATATTCAGCCAAATCGAAAGTAAGCGTGTTATTATTTACTTTGAATCCTTTGTTTAAATAATTGGAAGAAAATTTATTTAAATCAGTTTCATTGAAAGATAAAAAATTAGAATCACTTTTAATTAATTTGATATCAAAATTAGCGGGAACAACTAATTTATTAAAATTAGGAATTGAAATTTTATTTTGAGCAAAAACCAATATACTTAAAAATGCTATTGATAAGGCAAGTATTATTTTTTTCATAAAATTTATATGTTATTTTTTTTAGCTTAATACGACAACTAAAGTATTTTGTTACATTTAAGCAAAATTTTATTTTCAATTATTGACTATTAGCTATTTAAAAAATTCTAAAACCAACATTCATCATTCATAAATTGCTTTGTGGCTATTTATAGTTAAAATGTTGAAAACACACTTCTTTAAATTACTAAATTGCAGCCGTGGATTATTTAAGTTTATTAAACCCTAGTCAGCGGGCTGCAGTTGAAAACACAAAAGGACCAGTTATGATAGTAGCTGGAGCCGGTTCGGGAAAAACGCGTGTATTAACCTATCGCATAGCACATATATTAAAACAAGGAACCGATGCTTTCAATATTTTAGCTTTAACGTTTACCAATAAAGCCAGTAAAGAAATGCGCGAACGTATTCATTCAGTGGTTGGTTCAGAAGCAAGAAACCTTTTTATGGGAACTTTTCACAGTATTTTTGCTCGAATATTAAGAGTAGAAAGTGAACGAATTGGTTACCCCCGAAATTTTACTATTTACGATACTGATGATGCTAAAAGTTTAATAAAAACAATTGTAAAAGAATTGGGTTTAGACGAGAAATTATATAAACCAGCTGGTGTTTTAGGAAGAATTTCGGCTGCTAAAAATGCACTGGTAAATGCGCGAGAGTATGTTACCAATGAGGAGAACAATGCTTTTGATGAAAGCAGCGGAAGACCCCTATTTGGAAAAATTTTTCAAACCTATCAAGACCGTTGTTTCAAAGCTAGCGCAATGGATTTTGATGATTTATTATTAAAAACATTTGAGCTTTTTAGGTTTCATCCCGATGTATTGCATAAATATCAACATCAGTTTAAGTATATCATGGTGGATGAGTTTCAGGATACAAATCAGGCGCAATACGCCATTATAAAAAAATTAGCAGCTGTCCACCAAAACATTGCCGTAGTGGGCGATGATGCGCAAAGTATATATGCATTTAGAGGAGCAACTATTGCTAATATTTTAGGTTTTCAACGTGATTTTAGTGATACCCAAGTTTTTAAATTAGAACAAAATTACCGCAGTTCACAAACAATAGTAGAAGCCGCAGGAGGTTTAATAAAACTGAATAAAGACCAAATTCCTAAAAAAGTTTTTACCACAAATGACATTGGCGAAAAAATAAAAGTTTTAAGAGCATTAACCGATAACGAAGAAGGCCGCATGGTAGCTAGTTCCATTTTTCAAGAAAAAATGAACACGCATATCATGAATAAAGATTTTGCTATTTTATACAGAACCAATGCGCAAAGTAGATCCTTAGAGGAAGCATTGCGTAAGCTGAATATTCCATACAGAATTTATGGAGGATTGAGTTTTTATCATAGAAAAGAAATAAAAGATATTTTAGGCTATTTGCGTTTGGTATTAAATCCTAACGATGAAGAAGCATTGAAACGAATTATCAATTTCCCTGCTCGTGGAATTGGAAAAACAACTTTAGATAAATTAACAGTTGTATCATCGGAACAAGGAATTAGTTTATTTGAAACATTAGAAAGAGCAAGAGAATTTGGATTTAAAGGGGCTGAAGTTTTAACTGATTTTGCCATGATGATTCGTAGTTTTCAAACCATGCTTCAAAAACCAGCTTACGATGTTGCCATGCATATATCAAAACAAACTGGATTACTAAAAGCATTATATGAAGATAAAACTGTAGAAGGAATTGCCAGGTATGAAAACATGGAACAACTTTTAAATGGTTTAAAAGAGTTCAGTGTGGATGATAGCGTAGATGATGATGGTGTTCAAAAATATGGTATTTTAGAAGAATACATGGCCGATATTGCTTTGCTTACAGATGCTGACAATGACAATCCTGCGGATAACGATAGAGTTACCATGATGACAATTCACGCATCGAAAGGATTGGAATTTAAACATGTATTTATAGTTGGGTTAGAAGAAAATTTATTCCCTTCACAAATGTCGCTTAATAGTAGACAAGAATTAGAAGAGGAACGCAGGTTGTTTTATGTAGCAATTACCAGGGCAATGAACAAATTAACGCTTTCATTTGCTACAAGCAGGTTTAAATTCGGGACAATCAACAATGCGGAACCTAGTAGATTTTTAAGTGAATTAGATCCACAATATTTACAAATGGATGCTATATTTAGTAAAGGAAATCAAGATACAATCAGAGGTGAAAATAGAACAACAGCTCCACCATCTCGTTTTGGAAAACCATTATCTCCAAATGCTAAAACTACTACATCTACTGTTGGTCAACGATTTAATACGCCTACCAAAACCACTACTGTGGCTCCACCACCTGTAGATCCTAACTTTATAGGTGACGATACAAAAAACATTCAAGTACAACAAAAAGTTGAACACCAACGATTTGGATTTGGAATTGTAATTAATTTAGATGGCGTGGGTGAAGGTAAAAAAGCAGAAATTGAATTTGAAGAATTTGGCAAAAAAATGATCGTATTGAAATTTGCTAAATTGAAGCTACTTTAACTATTTTTCCACTTTTTTATAGCTGTAAATCACTGCAAACAAAAGAACATTTAACATTTTAATAAATTTTGTTGATAGCTTTGTGATAAAAGTTTAGATTGCGACATTATATTTGAAATAGAAATAAAATTAGGATGCAATCAGAAGTTAACATATGGAATTTAGTCAAAAACTTATTACGCAAATATGATTGTGTGATAGTTCCAGGAATAGGCGGATTCATAGCGCACCAAGAAAGTGCAGTTATTGATCCTGTTTCTATGATTATCAATCCACCTTCGAGGCAAATTACTTTTAACGCTCAATTAATAATTAACGATGGTTTGTTAGCTTCTCATATAGCCGATTACTTAAAAATTGATTATGCAGATGCAATAAAAATGATAGAGTCTGAAATTGTTAATTTCAATCAAACATTGAAAAGCAAAAGTCAGTTTCAAATAGAAGGTTTAGGAAATTTCACACAAAATGTTGCTGGTAATTTAATATTCACGCCAGAAAAAAATGCTAATTTTTTAAACCAATCATTTGGATTAGCTCCAGTAAAATTAAATCAGGCGAGTACATTAAAAACAACCAAAATTATTCAAAATGAAGATATTTTGAATAAAAACAATGTAACTGATAAAAAAACAAATATTTTAAATTTAGGCGTTGAAAATCAAAATTCGAAATCAAAACCTGAATCATTAAAAAACAAAAGACCAAGAAGAAGTAGAAATGGTTTAACTTTTACTGCCATTGGAACTTTTTTAGTATTGATTTTAGGATTAAACGCATACATTTTTTTACAAGAAGGAAATTTAACTCCAATTAGGAATAAATTTGATGAATTGAATTTAGGAATAAAAATAAAATCAATTTTTGATGAAAATAATTTTGATGAAAATTCAAATAATAATATTGAAATAAATAAAAAAAGTTCAACAGAATTATTAGCTGTTTACAATCCTGAAAACATTGAAAAAACAGTACAATTTAATACTGAATTATTTCCTGTAAATTCAAAAACCATTGAATATCATTTATTCGATAGTTTATATTGTTTACAAAATTCAACTCTTGAATTATTACAAGATACAACTACAATTATTGCTTTAGATTCTAACTTAATAACAATTGAAAATATTATTTCAACTCCTTCAAATACAGTAGAGCCAAATACTTATTACATCATTGCTGGTGCATTTAAAAATGAAAATACAGCAATAAATTTATCAGAGGAATTAAGTAGAGAAGGATTTGTAAATTCAGAGGTAATTATAAACCCTAAGGCTAAATCAAAACATTTGAAATATTTTGTAACCTATACAAAAATGAATGATTTTGAAAAAACTACAAATGAGTTATATTTAATCAACGAAAATGAGAATTCAGATGCATGGATTTTTATCAGTAAATAAAAAAAATCTTCTTCTCTTTTAATAGTATCATTGCCATCTATGAGTGTAATTGAATCAACTGACAATGACAATATAACTTTTAACCTTGCCAGTGATTTAGTAAAAAACACCAATATTAGTTTGTTTTTAACTGGAAAAGCAGGAACAGGAAAAACCACCTTTTTAAAACATATTCAAAACACCTGTAACAAACGTTTGGTTGTTGTTGCGCCAACTGGTGTGGCCGCAATCAATGCTGGTGGAGTAACCATGCATTCCTTTTTTCAATTGCCATTTCTTCCTTTTATAAAAGATGCAAACCATGGATTTGGACAAGTAGAATGTGTCAATAAATTTACTCATTTTAAAAATGTAAAATTTAACCGTGAAAAAATAGATTTACTCCTAGAACTCGACATGCTTATCATAGATGAAGTAAGTATGTTAAGAGCCGATATGCTTGATTGTATTGACGAAACTTTAAAATATTACAGACGCAATCAATTACCTTTTGGTGGCGTACAAGTTTTATTAATTGGCGATATGTTTCAATTGCCTCCGGTAACCAGTGAAAATGAATGGACATTGATGAGTCAATATTATAAAAGTCCATTTTTTTTTAGCTCTGAGGTATACCAACAATTAAATCCTGCGCATTTAGAATTAAATAAAATTTACCGACAAAAAGAAGAACGTTTTATTAATTTACTGAATAATATTAGGCATAATAATATGGATGATTACGATTTTGAATTACTTCAAGAACGTTATGATCCCGAAGCTGCAAGATACCAAGATGGCTTAATTACATTAACAACTCATAACCGCACAGCCGATAATATGAACCAACAAAAGTTGGCCGAAATAGAATCGGAAGCCATGGTATTTGAAGGTGAAATAAATGGCGATTTTAACGAAAAAGCTTTACCAGCAGAAAAGGCATTGAATTTGAAAGAAGGAGCCCAAATTATGTTTATAAAAAACGATTTGGAAAAACGCTATTTCAATGGAAAACTTGCCAAAATTAAACGAATTGCTAAAGATGAAATTATAGTAGAATTTGAAGATGGTAATGAACTAAAAATTGAAAAGGAAACTTGGAAAAATATTCGTTATAATTTAAACCGGGACGAAAATCAAATAGAAGAAGAAGAAATTGGTAGTTTCAAGCAATTTCCAATCAGGTTAGCTTGGGCCATTACCATTCATAAAAGTCAAGGTTTAACGTTTGATAAATTGGCAATTGATGCGGGTGCTTCATTTGCTGCCGGCCAAGTTTATGTGGCTTTGAGTAGATGCCGTACTTTTGACGGCCTAACTTTATTGAGTAGAATTTATCAAAACAGTATCTTAAGTGATGAGCGAATTGTACAATTTTCATTGAAACAATCAAGTGAGCAAAAGCTAATGGATGGCTTGGAAGATGCTAAATTTGAATTCAGTTTATCGCAATTATATAAAACTTTTGATCTACGAAAAGTGCTAAAAGAATATACTTTATTTGAGGCTTATACTGCTACCAAACAAATTCCTGATAAAGAAGAAACCTTGCAACATTTGTCGGCTATGATTAGAAATTTAAACGAGCATAGAATTGTAGCTGATAAATTTAAAATAAAAATAGAGCAAATTATTAAACAAATGCCCATTGATGAAAATCTTTTGAGCGAAAGAGTAAAAAGTGCCAAAATATATTTTGCGCAAAGAATATTAGACGATGCTTTCAAACCATTGCAAAGCTTAGAAAATAATTTAAAAGCTAAAGCTAAAACCAAACAATTTATTACCAATTTACAAAAAGTAAAATCGTTTACTTGGAAACGAATTCACGATATAGAAACTGCCGCATTAGGTACATTTGATTTAAGCATCAATGCCATTGATAAACCATTAGATGTTAACATTTCCGCTGCACAAAAAACAGTAAAAGTAAACTCAAAAGAAGAAAGCTTTAAATTATATAAAGAAGGAAAAACCATTCATGAAATTGCTACATTCAGGGGAATGGCATCTTCAACAATTGGTGGACATTTGGCTCATTACGTAGATTTAGGTGAGCTTGATGCACTTGATTTTGTTAGTCAAGAAACAATACAATTGGTAGAAAAATTAATTGCCGAAGGCAAAGAAAGATTTGGTGAATTAAAAGCTGAATTACCTGAAGAAGTTACCTACGACCAATTAAGAATGGCCGTTGCCTATTTAAAGAATAAAAAATAAATAAACTTTTTAAAACTTAAATGATGATAAAAAAAATAGTAAGTTATTTAACCTTTTGGAAAAAAGATGAAGCTAATAAAACAGCGAACTTTAACTTAAAAGCAATGCATAAAATAAACAAAATTTCAATTTTTATGTTCCTGCTTGCAGTAGTATTTTTATTAGTAAGATATTTGATTGCAATTTTTTAAATAATAAAACAGTTTGACGCCTTTCAAACGCAAATAATTTTAAAAATTAGTTCCTTTTTATTTTACTAAAAACTTTGTCAAAGTTTAAAACTTTGACAAAGTTGAAAATATAAAAACCTATACCAACTCCCCTAGTTCCTCATCAATTTCTGAAATGATGATGTCTTTTTCTATTCTCAAATTATTGATAATAAAAGCTTGTCTATCCATTGTGTTTTTACCCATGTAATATTCCAATAATTTTTGAATGGTGATGTCTTGATTTAATAACACAGGTTTTAAGCGCATATCACTGCCAATAAATAAACCAAATTCATCCGGACTGATTTCTCCTAATCCTTTAAATCGGGTAATTTCTGGTTTACCTTTTAGTTCTTGAATGGCTTTTTGTTTTTCATCTTCACTGTAACAATAAATGGTTTTTTGTTTGTTCCTAACCCTAAACAATGGCGTTTCCAATATGTATAAATGTCCGTTTTTAACTAAATCAGGAAAAAACTGCAAAAAGAAAGTCATAATTAACAAACGAATATGCATTCCATCCACATCGGCATCGGTAGCAATTACAATTTGGTTATAACGCAAATCGTCAATTCCTTCTTCAATATTTAAAGCATGTTGCAACAAATTAAACTCTTCGTTTTCATACACTACTTTTTTTGTTAAACCATAGCAATTAAGTGGTTTTCCTCGTAAACTAAACACAGCTTGTAACTCTACATTTCGGCTTTTGGTAATACTTCCACTTGCACTGTCTCCTTCGGTAATAAAAAGTGTGGTATCAAACTTTTTGTCGGTATTATTTTCGTTGTAATGGAGCCTGCAATCGCGTAATTTTTTGTTATGTAAATTTGCTTTTTTAGCGCGTTCATTTGCTATTTTTCGAACACCAGCAATTTCTTTTCTTTCCCTTTCACTTTGCATAATTCTTTTCAGAATTGCATCAGCAGTTTCGGGATGTTTATGTAAAAAATCGTCCAATACTTTTTTTACATAATCAACTATGAATTGTTTTAAACTGGGTCCATCTGGAAAAATAGCAGTACTTCCTAATTTGGTTTTAGTTTGACTTTCAAAAACTGGTTCTTGAATCCTTACACTAATAGCTGCAATGATACTTTGACGCATGTCGCTCAAATCGAATTCACGTTTAAAAAACTCACGCAATGTTTTGGCATAAGCTTCTTTAAAATAATTCAAATGCGTTCCGCCCATGGTAGTATGTTGGCCGTTTACAAATGAATAATATTCTTCACCATATTGATTTTCGTGTGAAAAAGCCAATTCAATGTCTTCACTTTTTAAATGAATAATTGGGTAACGTAATTCCTCCTCACTGGTTTTACGTTTGAGTAAATCTAATAATCCGTTTTTTGAAAGGTATTTTTCACCATTAAAATTAATGGTTAAACCTGCATTTAAATAAGTATAATTCCAAATTTGATTAACAATAAATTCGTTGATGTAACGGTAATTTTTAAAAATTGAATTATCAGCTACAAATTGAATTAAAGTGCCATCAGGTTCCATGGTACTTGTTATTTTATGGTCGTTAATTAAAACTCCTTTTTCAAATTCAGAAGCTTTTGTTTTACCATCACGGTATGATTGTACTTTAAAAGTAGAACTTAAAGCATTAACAGCTTTTGTTCCAACACCATTTAACCCCACTGATTTTTTAAAAGCATTGGAGTCGTATTTTCCTCCAGTATTTATTTTGCTGACGCAATCATTTACTTTTCCTAATGGAATTCCACGACCAAAATCGCGAATGGTAACTTTATTGTCTTCAATTTTTATATCAATATGACGACCATTCCCCATCACAAACTCATCTATTGAGTTGTCAATTACCTCTTTGATTAATACATATATTCCATCATCAAGCGAACTTCCATCGCCTAATTTACCAATATACATACCCGGACGCAAACGAATATGATCTCTCCAATCTAGCGATTTTATACTGTCGTCATTATAAACTACTTGTTCGGCCATGGTAATTAATTGTAATTTTAAAAATTGAAATGCAAAAATAACCGACTTTTTTTGCTAAAAACATTTTGTTTTCAACTAATCAACCAATTTTTGAACATTTAGCAGTGAATAAATTTTCAAAAATTGTCTTTCTAACTAGACAAGCTATGAACCAATTCCTTTAAAACTGAATTTGTTTCATTGAAAATTTTGAAAAACTATTAAAAAATTGAAGGTTTATTTTAAGTTTGCCTAACCTTATATTATGAAAGCTAAATCAATACTTATAATAATAACTTGGCTTCTTTTCCAAAAAGTAGCCATAGCTCAAGATTTGATTGTGTTTAAATCAAATGACAGTATAAATTGTAAAATTCTAAAAGAAAATAACGATAAATTCATAGAAGTTGCCATCGTAGTAAATAAAAATATTGAAATTGGTAGCATTAATTTGACTGAAATTACCAGTATTCGCAAGGAATTTTATGTGGTTTCAAATAAACAAAAAAATGAATGTTTTGATTCAATTTTTACTAATAATAGCGAACTGATAATTGGTAAAATTATAGAAGATAAAAAAGATTGGTACATTATATATGAATTGCCCAACAAATCGAAAAATAATATTGCTTATTCAAGTATAAAAAATATAATAAAATGTAATTTCATTTCTCAGCAAAATACAGAAAAAGTATTGCCAATAAAAAAATTACAAACAAATAATAATGAATCTATTAATTCAGTTTTCCAAAACAAAAAATACAGGTTTTCTTTTGATGGAATAGCAGGAATTTATTCAGGATTTAAGAACAGTAATTTCATTTCAACTCCTAAAAATTATGGAAATCAATTAAGGCCAAATATGGGCTTTTCAACTTCTATTCATCGTTCAATTAATAAGCGCAGAAACATATTATTAGGTGTAAAATTTTCAAGTTTATATGCTAGCGCAAATGCACAAAATTCACAAATCATAAGTCCTGACTCTACTTTTTATAATGGTGAATTAGTGACCAAATTATATTTAAACACCATAGGACCCAATTTATTGATAAAACTTGGAAAAGGAAAAAGTTTGCACAGCTATGCCCTACAATTTGGACTAAGTTTTTCATATTACAATGAAATTACGAGCATAAGTAACTATACCTTGGAACTTTCAGGATTGGCTTTTTCTCCATCATTACATTTTTTATACGATTATAAATTGAGTAAAAACTTTTCCCTAGGAAGTAATATTGGCTATGAAGGAGGCGCTTTGAGTGCTGTTTTAGTAAACGATAACGGAAATCAAAGCATTAAAAGATTAGGAAGAACCAATTCAATCAATCTTGGTAGAATTGGACTTTCAATAGGTGCTAGGTATTGGTTTTAATATATTAAATTACTAATCGTAATCATAAATTTTTTATGCCTTTTTACTTTTACCAATATTTTTATAAATGTAAATTGCACCACTTGAAGTATGAAGTATGAAGTATGAAATATGAAGTATGAAGTATGAAATATGAAGTATGAAGTATGAA
>CANGGG010000071.1 GCA_947453415.1 Bacteroidota bacterium
ATATCAAAATATCAATGCTTTCTTTTTCCCATGGAAGGTTGGCAAGCAAATTTGTAATTCCTTTTATAAAAAGGTTTTTTATGTTTGAATTTTCCTCATTAACAACTCGCCTAAATCGAATTCCCGTATGATGAATGAGTGCTTCTTTGTCTGTTTGACTCAAATGAGTCAATAATAAATTATCATTTATATTAGCCGGAACTAAGGATACAATGCCTTCTATATTTATACCGCTAGTTTTAGATAGCGCCATTTGATTTAGAACTTATTAGGTTATAAATATCGTTCAATGTTTTTAAATCTGCTAATTCTAAGGAAGAAATTAGAACATTAGTTTCTTCATTTATTCTTGAAATATAAACCAATGCATTTAAAGAGCTCCATGTTGAAAGACCTCTGAATTCATCGTTTAACGAAATTTTATCAAAAGGAATTAACAACTCTGTAGCTGTAAATTTTAAGAATAATAAAGTGTTATTATATATTTTTTCGTCCATACTATATTTACAAATGTAATTAATAAAATTATGTATTATTTCTATTTAAATGAAAACATTTTTAAAACAGCTGTTTTTTTATAATTTCTTATGCTAAAAAACCAAAAAGCCGAACAATTTAAATTTGCTCGGCAGATGGGTTGTTTTTCCAATAATGTTTGAAAATTATTTCTTCACATCAATTCCTAACTCCTTCAATTGTTTGTTGTCAATTTCACTTGGTGCATCAATCATTACATCGCGGCCGGAGTTGTTTTTAGGGAAAGCTATAAAATCTCTGATGGAGTTTTCACCACCAAAAAGCGAACATAAACGGTCGAAACCAAATGCAATTCCACCATGTGGAGGCGCACCATATTCAAATGCATTCATTAAGAAACCAAATTGTGCTTGCGCTTCATCTTTTGTAAATCCTAATACATCAAACATTTTTGCTTGTAAAGTTTTATCAAAAATACGAATAGAACCTCCACCTACTTCTACGCCATTTACCACCATGTCATAAGCATTTGCTCGAACTTGACCAAACTTACCTTCATTCATTAAAGCAATGTCTTCGGGCTTAGGTGAAGTAAAAGGATGGTGCATGGCAAACCAACGGTTCTCTTCTTCGTTAAACTCTAACAAAGGAAAATCGAGTACCCATAAACATGAATACACATCTGGATTACGCAAACCCATGCGAGTTCCCATTTCCAAACGTAATTCACATAATGCTTTGCGGGTTTTATCAGTTTGGCCAGCCATTATTAATATTAAATCGCCAGGTGCTGCGTTCATGGCAGTAGCCCATTGTTTTAAAGTAGCTTCATCATAAAATTTATCTACCGATGATTTAACACTTCCGTCAGCATTTACTCTTGCATAAACCAATCCAGTAGCACCAATTTGCGGACGTTTTACAAATTCTGTTAATTCATCTAATTGTTTGCGGGTATATTCAGCACAGCCTTTGGCACAAATTCCAACCACTAATTCTGCATTGTCAAAAACCGGGAAACCTGAGGGCAATAAAGACGTTGCGTGCAACGTCTCTACATCAGGTGATTTTAATTCTACGAATTTCATATCAAACCTGGTATCAGGTTTATCGGAACCATAATATTTTGCTGCATCGGCAAAGGTCATTCTCTGCAATGAATCAATGTTTATTCCTTTTACATTTTTGAATAAATGTTTTACCAATCCTTCAAACATGTTTAAAATATCTTCCTGCTCCACAAAACTCATTTCGCAATCTATTTGTGTAAATTCAGGCTGACGGTCGGCACGCAAATCTTCATCTCTAAAGCATTTTACAATTTGGTAATACCTATCCATTCCGGCTACCATTAGCAATTGTTTAAATGTTTGTGGCGATTGCGGTAATGCATAAAACTGTCCTTGATTCATGCGGCTTGGCACCACAAAATCGCGAGCACCTTCGGGCGTTGATTTAATTAAAACTGGTGTTTCAACTTCTGTAAATTCTTGAGCATCTAAGTAAACACGCGTTTGTTGACTCATTTTATGACGCAACAATAAATTATCGCGAACGGGCTTTCTTCTGATGTCCAAATAACGGTATTTCATGCGTATGTCATCACCACCGTCAGTATTATCTTCTATGGTAAAAGGAGGAGTTTGCGATTCGTTTAAAATTTCAAATTCCGTTACCTCAATTTCTATTTCACCAGTTGAAATATTTAAGTTTTTGCTGCTGCGTTCAATTACTTTTCCGGTTACTTTCAATACAAACTCACGTCCGCATTTACGCGCTTGCTCGCACAAGGCAGCATTGGTTTCCATGTTAAAAGCCAATTGAGTAATTCCGTATCTATCGCGTAAATCTATAAAAGTCATTCCGCCTAAATCGCGGCTTTTTTGTAACCAACCACTTAATGTAACAGTGGTATTTATATCAGTAATTCTAAGCTCTCCGCAGGTGTGTGTTCTATGCATAATATGAATAATTCAATCAAAAATAACAGTTCAACTGCTCTTTTGATTTTTAAAATGAGGTGCGAAAATAAGAAAATAAATTTGGTAGTAAAACTTAAACGAAGTAATTGTTATTTATAGGTTTCAATAATGATTCGATCACCAGCTATTCCAAACCATTTGGTTAAATAAAAATTGATATGTTGGAACACAAATTTCACCGTATTTTCAATAAAACTGCCTCTTAAAGGAACGGTGTTAGGTGGCTTCACTTCTTGTTTAATATTGGTTTTGGTAAATCCGCAGTCCTTAAACATTCTTTTGGCAGTTTTTTCATTGAATTCGGTTAAGTGAAACGGAGGAATATGCATGGTTTTTTGTGAACCAATTAGTTTATAAACCATAAAACCTAGTTTACTTGAAAGTAAGTTAAGCGTTCCTGGCAATTGAATCAAAGCTACTCCACCTGGTTTTAAAATTTTATAAGTTAACTGCATGGCTTCGGTAGGATTGGTAAAATGTTCCAATACATCGCCCATTAACACTACATCAAAATAATTTTCGGGTAATTCATTGTTCAATAAATTAAAATCGTAAGGTTTGTTTACTATGTCAATGTCAAAGTTTTTACGACCAAATTCAGCGGCAAAACTCGAAAGCTCTATGCCTTTTACGTTGTAACCATTGTTTTTTAAAGCATGTAAAAAATTGCCTGTGGCACAACCCACATCTAAAATATTTCCCGATTTACAGTATTGTTGAATATGTGTTATTCCATCGGCATAATCGCCAGAGGCTAATAAATCAACATAAGCCACTTCCATGTGGTGGGTTTCTTTATCGTTTCCAGTAAAATAATCTGATGCGTACATTTCTACTATTTCGTCATCAGTTGGCCTTGGCCAAATAGAAACTAATTCGCAGTTATTGCATTTTACACCCCATAAAAATTTATCCTTAAAAGCATATCTAAAAGGAATGGTTTTTCCTTCTTTACAGCCACATAAGTTACAATCAAAGTTTACGTTCATACTCAAATGTTATTTATTCAACAAAATAAATAAATTAAAGCATAGCACCAAAATTTTCATTAAAAGTAGTGATACTTTTAGGTTAAATTTAAATAGAAGAATACCTTTACCGCATGAAAATTTCAATTATAGTAGCTGCAGACGAGCAAAATGGAATTGGTAAAAACAATGAATTATTGTGTTATTTACCAGCCGATTTGAAGTATTTTAAAAACTTAACCACTGGTCATTCCATATTAATGGGCCGAAAAACCTATGAAAGCATAGGAAAACCATTGCCTAACAGAACTAATATAGTAATTAGTAGAAACATAAATTCAATAGAAGGATGCTTTGTGTTTAACTCCATAGCAGCGGGAATAGCTTATGCAAAAACGCTACACGAAACGGAACTTTTTATCATAGGTGGCGACAGTATTTATGCCCAAGTATTGAATGAAGTCGATACTATCTATTTAACCAGAACTCATCATGTATTTGACGCTGATGCTTTTTTTCCATCATTGGAAAACAATTGGAAACTAACCCATGAAACCAAAAACTTAGCTGACGAAAAAAACAAATTTGATTACAGTTTTCAGGTATTTGAAAAATTGTAATATTTAATTCTTTTCAACAATTATATTATTTTACTCAATCAGTTTTCCTTGTTTTATTTTTTCCTCTAAAAACTCGCCTGTAGCATTGTATTCTTTGGCTTTTTTCCAACTTTCAATGGCATTTTCCTTTTCCCCTAATTGGTATAAAATATCGCCATAATGATCTAACACTTCCCCACTTTTTGGCGAAATTTTTAAAGACTGTTCAATATAACTTTTTGCTTTTTGATAATCTTTTTTCTGGTATAAAATCCAACCATATGTGTCTAAATAACTTGCGCTGTTTGGTTCTAATTGTAAACTTAAATAACTCATGCTATCAGCCCTCTCCAAATTTACTTTCCTTAAGCATAAAAAATAAGCATAATTGTTTAATGCATAAGCACTATTTGGGTCTATTAATAAAGCTTGGTCATATATTGAATCTACCAAATGATGTTTTTTAGCATAGTGTGCTGCATCGGCAGCAATGCTTAAAAACTGCACTTTTAATTTATCGTTATCTACTACAAATTCCACCCCTTTTAAGGCAGCATCAATGGCTTTTTCGTATTGTTTTTCTTGTAAACTAACCATTGCTTTATAGTTATAAAACATGGGTTCGGTAGGAAACAATTCCAATGCGCTATCACAGTCGGCTAGTAATCCCATATTGTCGTTAAGCTCTTGATCACAATACAAAACCTGTTGCCAAATAGTAATATTACTTGCATCTAACTTAGCAGTTTCACGGTATTCATTTCTTGCTTCCTCAAACCGATTATCTTGAGCCAACAAATCGCCTTTAAGCATGGTAGCACTGGCCTCCGCTTTATGGGCATTTTTGAAAATATCAATTAATTCATACGCTTGTTTGCGTTTATCACCTATTACCTCAGGCGATACAAAAGGAACCAATATTTGTATTTTATATTTTATTTCTAAATCAGGCGAGGCAATGGCTTTTTTTAAATATGAATAAGCCAACTCATTTTCTTTTTTTGATCTATAATACTCACTTAAAGCAATGTTGGCATATCCATTTTCAGGATCCTGACGCAAAATTTCATTATATATTTCATTGGCTTTTTGATCATCTTTTTTACTCAGATATAAATCGGCCAACATTCCTTTGTATTTAAGGTCAGAAGGGTAATTTTTTATCAATCTTTCCACTTCAAAAATAGCCTTATTTATTTTGTTTGCTTGTAAATAAACTTGTTCTTTTTTAATGATAACTTCTTCTTTTGGACCAATAATTTTCTCTATTTTATCTAAAATTTTTATTGATTTACTAAATTTGTTTACATAAAAATAATTAGTAGCAGCTTCATATAGGTAATTCAGTTCCGGTGTTAACTTATTATACATTTCCAAATATAAATCGGCCGACTTTTCATATGCCCTATTCAACTTGTATAATTCAGCTAAAAGGTTGTTATACCAAATATTATTAGGATTTAATTGAACCGCCATTTGAGCAAATTTAACGGCTTCTTTCACCCGTTTTTTCGCAAAGTTTATTTCTGCAATTTGGTAATAAACGTTTGCATTTTCTTTGTCTAATATAATGGCTTCTCTGAATGTAAGTTCCGCATCGTCATAACTACCTTGCATTTTTTCCTTCATGGCTTTAAAATATACTTTATCAAAAGCCAATCTTTGTTCTTCGGTCAATTTTCCGGTTTGTGCAATTGCTGAAATCTGTATCAGCATTATTCCCAATAAATACAGTTTATATATTTTATTCTTCAATTTTTTATCCTTTATAAGCAAACAAACATACCATTTTTGCTAAATATTTTATAAAATAGTTGTCAGTTGATAGTTGTTAGACGGTATATTTTAACCGATGGAACATTTACTACCAATTAAAGTGGTAGTTCAAAAGTAAAAACAGCACCTTTTCCTTTTTCACTTTTGGCATAAATAATACCATTATTTTGCTTAATAAAATCGGCACAAAGTAATAAACCTAAACCCGTTCCTTTTTCGTTAGCAGTGCCCTGCGTACTTGGATTTTTATGTTGTGTAAACATTTGGTCTAATTTTACTTTATCAATTCCCACTCCATTATCAGTTATGGATATTTGAATTTTAGAATTTGTTACCGTACTTGAAACCGTTATTTTACCTTCATCATTGGTAAACTTAATAGCGTTTACTATTAAGTTACGTAATACCAGATTGATGGTGTTTTCATCTGCAAAAGCCCTATCATTTTCCAAACAAAGATTTACAAGTGAAATGTTTTTTTGATGAGCAATGCTATACGCTAAGTCAATGTTTTTATTGACTAATTCATATATGTTTAACGATTCAAATTTTAATGGTAATCCCTTTATTTGCGAGGAAGCCCACACCAATAAGTTTTCTAATAAATCAATATTGTTTTCAACAGATGAGGCTATTTGTTTGGTTAATTCTTCGGTGTTTTCAGGTTTGTATTTTTTATTACTCATTAAGTCAAAATACAATTTCATGGTGGTCATATTATTTCGCAAATCGTGGCTGATAATGCTAAAAAAACGATCTTTTACATTGTTTAACCTTTCTAATTCTTCGGTTTGAATTTCTAGTTTATTGTTTTGGTTTTTTAGCGATGAACTAATTCGTTTATTGTTCATATAAAAATATAAAAAACCTACTGTTAGCAATACAAAAAGTATAACAATTGCTATCAGCATCTTTCTAATTTGCCTTTCTTTTATGAGTTGATTATTGTTAAGTTCTTCATTTTGCTTCAATAAAACTACTTGCTGTTGGGTTTTTTCTTTGTCGTATAGCAGTTGTAAATTAGTAACACTTGCTAATATTGAATCGTTAAACAATGAATCTTTTAATTGATTACTTAACATTGAAAATGTTTTGGATTCAAAAGCATTGTTTTTAGATTTTGAAATAATGGCCAAACCTTCATAAGCTTCTTTTAATTCAAAACGTTGGTTTAGCAATTTGGCTTTTTGTAAAGCTAACTTATAATTTTGCTCCGCAACACCATAATTATTAAGCATTAACTCAGCATTTCCTAAACCAAGTAAGTTACTAGTTTCCAATACTTCAGAATTTGCTTGCTTTGCAATTTTGTAAGATAATTGATAATACACCAAAGCAGTTTTATAATTCATTTGGTTATAAAACAGCTTGGCTATATTTTGATAAGTAATGGCTTCACCAGCTTTATTTCCAATATTAATATAAATTCCCAATGCCTTGTTATAGTAATTTATGGCTAAGTTGTATTTTTTTTGGAGCGCATATATTTTCCCAACATTTTCAAATATAGTAAGCGTTCTAAAAATGTTTTTATTTTGCTCAAAAATATTGGCAGCTTTTAAATTAAATTCTATGGCTTTTGAAAAACTATTTTGTCTTTCATAAATATTTGCAATGGAAACATACGCGTTTAATAAATCATTGTTTTCATGAAGGTTATCAAATATTTTAAGTGCTTCCAAACTTAAATTTAATGCGTTAGGCAAATTGCCAATGGCAAAATTACAATTCCCTAAAGCATAATATATTTGACCTTTTGTTAAAGTTATATCAGTTTCAAAATTCAGTGCTTTTTGATAATTGACAATTGCCAAATTAAAGTTTGCCGATAAATAATAAAATGTTCCCAACGACTTATAAACTTTCAGTTTTTGGGCATTAGTGGAATTATCATTTAATAGTTTTGCAGCTTTTTTTGAATTTTCTAAAGCTTCCACTACATTTTGAGAACCAATTTTATATGCAGTTACTATTAAACTGTCTATTTGAGTTGCATCGTTATTGGCATTGACTTGGGCAGTCAAATTAAACGACATTAGCAAACATACAAATAGGTAAAAATATTTCATTTTTTAAAAAAACAATTATAAGGCAAATCTATTATAAAGTAGCTTAGTTTTTCTATAAAAAGAAATACTATTCTTAATTTATTCATAACAAATTGGAGTAAATTAAAGCTAAACAACAAAAAATGAAAATATTAGTTATTAAACAGTGTGAGTCTTATATTTGCGCCTCAATTTTAAAGCTTAATAAGCAATGTTAGATAAATTAGAAGCTATATTTCAGCGATTTAAAAATGTGGAAGAGTTAATTAGCGAGCCAGCAATTTTGGCCGATATGAAGCGTTTTACCCATTTAAATAAAGAATACAAAAGTTTAAGTGTAATCATGGAAAAGTACTATGAGTACAAAAACATTAGAGCAAATATTGATAATGCGAAAGACATATTAAAGAACGAAAAAGATTCAGACATGCGCGACATGGCTAAAGGAGAATTAGATGAATTAGAACCCCTCATACAACCTTTAGAAGAAGAAATTCGTATTTTATTAATTCCAAAAGAACCTGAAGACGAAAAAAATGCAACCATAGAGATTAGAGGTGGAACTGGTGGCGATGAAGCTTCACTTTTTGCTGGTGAACTTTATAGAATGTATAGCCGATACTGCGAAAATAAAGGCTGGAAAACTGAGGTGTTAGATTTTACAGAAGGAAGTGCTGGCGGTTACAAGGAAATAGTAATGGAAGTTACGGGTGATGACGTATATGGTATTTTAAAATACGAAAGTGGTGTGCATCGTGTGCAACGTGTACCTGATACCGAATCGCAAGGACGCGTTCATACCTCGGCCGCATCGGTGGTAGTATTGCCAGAGGCAGAAGAAGTGGACGTAGAATTAAATCCGGCAGATATTGAAATGCAAACTTCTCGTTCGGGAGGTGCTGGAGGTCAAAATGTAAATAAAGTAGAATCGAAAGTTCAGTTAACACACAAGCCCTCGGGAATAGTTGTAGTTTGTCAGGTAGAGCGTAATCAAAAGGGAAATAGAGAGCGTGCCATGCAAATGTTAAGAACAAAATTATACGAAATAGAATTGAAAAAACACGTAGATGGAATTGCGAGCAAACGTAAAACCATGGTTTCTTCAGGTGATAGATCGGCTAAAATTAGAACTTATAATTATCCGCAAGCTCGTGTTACAGATCATAGAATTGGCTTAACAAAATACAATTTGCCTGATGTAATTAACGGTGATATTCAAGAATTTATTGACCAATTACAAATAGCTGAAAATGCTGAAAAGCTAAAAGAAGGTGTAATGAATTAAGCATTTATGCTTTGCAATTCAACTACTTTATTAAAATATTAAATTATTAACAAGCTGCAAATCATCTAAAAATAAATCAGTATGTTTGATGATTATTAATCTAATTGAATGAGAAATATTAAATATTTATTTTTTGTATTAACTGTAATAACAATTTTTGCTTGTAAAAAAGGTTATGAAGGAATATTGAGTTTAAATCCAAATCCTGAAACTTTTATGGCAATTAATAAAATAGAGCGAAGTGGTGTTAACCGACTTACAACAAGGGTTGATGCTTATTGGTGGGGAACATCAAGTAATGGTTATGTTGTAGGTTTTGAGGTTTCAATTGATAGCATGAAAACTTGGACCTATACTACAAAAACGGATAGCAGTATTTTATTAATTATTCAACAAGGAAGTGATACCGCTGACATTGATATTTTTGTAAGAGCTATAGATAATAATGGTCAAAAAGATTTAACACCTGCAAGTTTAGCTTATCCGGTTAGGAACTCCGCTCCTACTATTAACATGACAAATATTGCTGGTAAAAAACCTACTATTTCATTCCCAGCTGTTCACTTTTTTTGGACTGCAAATGATGCTGATGGCATGCAAGATATCAATGGTTTTGATGTGTTTTTAAACGATACAACAAATTCAGCTTATACGCTTTCCAATTCGGTGTTAGATATTACCATTCAAGCTGACACAAGCTTTACAGGTGATTGTTTTGTATATACTGGCATTAAATCAAATGCTTTAAGTTTAAAAATAAAAGGTTTGAAATACGACTCCATGAATTATTTTTACGTAAGGGCATTTGACAAAGCTGGTTTGCGTTCAAAATTCACAAAAGATTCTATTTTCATCAAAAAGCCTAAATCAAAAACACTTTTTATAAACGGATATTTAACTTCACGAAATACGCCTCAGAATTTTATTACTACAAGAATTTCATCGTTTGTACCGGCTTACGATTTAATGCTAATAAACGATTATAATACTTTGCTTTCAACGTATACTGAGCAATCTCCAGATGTGTTAACACAAGCACGCATATTTTCATTTTTCAATAAAATTATTTGGATAAGCGATGAAGGTGCCACTTCAAACACATTGGCATTGGCACAACAATCTACTGACTTGTTTTTTGAAAATGGTGGCCGCATGTTTATGATGTGTAACTTTGGTTCTGATATTCAAAGTGAATCGGAATATTTTGGATTTACACCTATTCAAAAATTAGCTAGCGACCCTAGTGGATTAGCCATTAGGATGAATGTAAATGATTTGGTAACTCCTTTTGATAATAGTTGGCCAACTTTAAAATGTAATACAATTATTTCGAGTGCAAGACCTTTTTATACTCAAACTGCATCAAGTGGAACCAGTAATTATGATTCACTTTACAATGCAAGTTTAATCACTCTTGGTGCAGCTGGTGTAAAACCTTGGACTGGACAATCTACTATCATTTCAAAACGTATTTCGTTAAAATATAATAGAACGGTGTTGGTTTTTATGAGTTTGCCTATTCAAAATTTAAATGGAAATAGCAATGCAAATATCTTTTTAGAAAAGGTTTTAAAAACAGAATTGGGATTTTAAATCATGAAAAATATTGTGATTTTTGCATCGGGAAGCGGCAGTAATGCTGAAAATATTGCCGATTATTTCAAGGACAGTAAATCCGTAAAAATTACTGCAGTTTTTACCAATAATGCCAATGCTGGAGTAATTAGCAAAATGGAAAAATTTGGAATTCCTTGTATAGTTTTTACTAAAGAAGATTTTAAAAGTAGAGAGTATTTTACGATTAAATTATACCAATATCGCCCCGATTTAATTGTACTTGCTGGTTTTTTATGGCTAATTCCAAATTACTTAGTCACTGAATATCCAAATAAAATCATCAATATTCACCCTGCTTTATTGCCAAAATTTGGAGGAAAAGGAATGTACGGAATGCATGTGCATGAAGCTGTAAAAGCTGCCAATGAAACCGAAACAGGAATTACCATTCATTATGTGAATTCAAAATTTGATGATGGTAAAATTATATTTCAAGCTAAAACCATACTCACAGAACAAGATACTCCCGAAACCATTGCCCAAAAAATTCATGAGTTAGAAATGAATAATTTCCCTGTTGAAATCGATAAAATATTTAATTAAAGATAAAGCTACTCTTCCTTTCCGTCTTTACTAAATTTAGTAACTAAATTAACAACTTTTTGGTTGTAAACCATTAGTAAATAGCCTAAAAATAATAAAGCTAAGTTGTAAAATATTTCCTCTGCCGTTGGTTCAGCAATTGTTGGATTAGTAGAACTTTGTAAATAGGAATAGGTACTTTTAACTAAAAAAGGCAAATTTTCAATAAAAGTAATTCCTCCAATTATAATTGTTGAAATTCTTAAAACTGAAACTTGACTTATGTTGAATGTTAAATTTTCATTTTCAAATCCTTTTTCTAAATCCAATTTATTAATAATCCAGCTAGTATTAAATACAAACAAATAAAGTATGATAGCATAAAACAATATAGCTGCTATAAATAATGAAATAGCTAAAGTTGGACTAGTTTCAAAATATGAATAAGAAACTAAAAATAAGGATGAAAACAAAGACGGAACTAACATAACTCCCTCCATTACTAACCAAACACCCAATATTTTCAAAAGTATTAACCAAAAGTTTTTTACCGTCATAATTTACAGTTTAATTTTTTAAGTTTATCTTTTTTCTAATCCTCACAATGATAATTTTCGTCAATCTGACTCACTTTATGTTCAGCTTTTTCGCCTGCTTGTTTGGCTGCTATCATTTTATTGATTAAGCGTTGGCGTTCGGTTTTTATGGTTATTCTTAAAGCTTCATCTTGGGTTATGCTATAATAACAAATTCCATCAACAAAAGTCATTTCAGGTTTGGCATAAATACTTAATGGATTGTTATTCCAAAGCACTAAATCGGCATCTTTACCCGTTTTAATACTTCCTAATTTATTATCCAAATGAAGCATTTTTGCTGGATTTAATGTCACCATTTTCCAAGCATCTTCTTCACTAATATTTCCGTATTTTATAATCTTAGCAGCTTCTTGGTTTAGCCTACGTCCCATTTCAGCATCATCACTATTAATGGCAACGTTTAAACCCATTTTTTGCATAATGGCTGCGTTATGTGGAATGGCATCAATTACTTCGTATTTATAAGCCCACCAATCGGCAAAAGTACTGGCACTTACGCCATGCGCTTTCATTTTATCGGCTACTTTATATCCTTCTAAAATATGGGTAAATGTATTCACTTTAAAACCCATGCTATCGCCCACATGCATGAGCATATTTATTTCACTTTGCACATAACTATGACAACTGATAAAGCGTTTTTTATTCAATATTTCAAGCACAGCTTCTAGCTCCAAATCCTTGCGAGTAAAAGCAGCATTTTGTTTCATATTTTTTTCATATTCTTTGGCTCTAATGAACTCATCATACATAATTTGTTCAACGCCCATGCGGGTTTGCGGATAACGATTGGTTTCATTTCCCCA
>CANGGG010000072.1 GCA_947453415.1 Bacteroidota bacterium
AGATAAGTTATTGCTTTTGGCTAATGAAAAAATAACTATTTTCCCTAATTGCATTGCAACTCTTGTAATTGCTTGCGTATAATTAATTTCACTTTTTGAGTCAATTAAAATACTAGATGCATTATTTACAAAACTGTTATTGAAGGTAATTACATTTCCATTTTTATCAAAATGCAAAGATGAATTGGCATTAAAAATTTCGATTCCATTTATAGTTTGACGAATATAAATATGAGAAACGCCATTGCTTTTTGAAATATATTGTGAAGTAATTACATAGCCATTTAATTTCAAATCTATTCCTTTTGAAATTAGGGTTTCATCAATTTTTTCTTTGTTTATTTGTGCATTTGCAAAGCTTGAAAAAAGAAATATTATAATAATGATTGAAAGTCTTTTCATATAATTAATTGTATATATTAAATGTGTTTTTGTAAATAAAATATTTATTCAGTTTTCGCTATTTTTTTTGTAAAATTTTTATCACCAACAATCACATTTACCAAATACATTCCTTTAGGTAAACAACTAATGTTTATTGGATTTGAAATATTAGATTTGGTTATTGTTAAATGCTTTTGTTCCTTACCTTGTAAGTCAAAAATAATAAGGTCAACATCATCATTCGTTTTAAAATCATTCATATCTAAATAAAATAAATCTATAGCTGGATTTGGGTATAAATTGATATGCGATGCTAATTTAGTTTCATTCACACCAACTTTTGATGTATTGTCGAATATTACAAATTTCTTGTGTAATTCATGGTCAATTGTAACAGTACTAATTACTAATAATGGCTCCTTTTTAAATGCTTGATACCAGGCATATTCAATGGTTAAAGAATATGAATTTACCGGTGGATTAGAATCGCCAATATAAATTAATGATTTAGTTCGAAGTACATTTGGAACTGTTTTATTGGGCAGTTTTAAAGAACCCCATGCATCTGCAATAAAAGCATATTTGCCTGGCCCAACTAATGCGCCAGGATTAGTAACAGCCGACAAACTATCAGAAAATGATTGACCAAAATTTATTGGGAATTTATAATAATTTAAAGGTATAGCATTATAGTTTTGATCATATATATTTTTTTCTACAAAACCATAATAAATCGACTTAGACGTATTTGAATTATCCCAATACGAATAAACAGAACCAATTCCATCGGTTCTACATAATTTAGCATTTGGAAATTTAGCTGCATATGGTGTATTGGCGGGGTCTAAATATACTCTTTCAATAAATATATCTTGTTTGATAGAATTTGAAAAATCCCAGGAAACATTTGCTCCACTAACTCCAGGAGAAACTATTGTTGAATCTAACGACATCAAAATGGTATCGCCTTTAACAGGTAAAACGTTTGAGGTAATTGTTGGTTGAGCTTTCACTGCAATGGCTGCAACAAGCAAAATAAATAATGCAAATAAGTTTTTCATAATATATAATTTATTGAAACAAACATATACATTTTGATTTAACATTTTATATTTTAGTAATATAAAATTAAAACTAATATTTACATTATTCAAACTTATTAATTTAAAACAGCTTGTTTAATTTTAATAACGTAATATTGCTTATTAAATTTAAAAAAATGACCATAACATTATTTATCATTATAGCTACATGCGTTATTAGTTTTTTGTGTTTCAATAACGAAGACTCAAAAATGAAGCTCATTTTTCATCCTTACACTATTAAAAGGTTTCCTAACCAATGGATGCGTTTTATAAGTGGTGGCTTTATTCATGCCGATTACATGCATTTGGGATTTAATATGTTTGCTTTATACAGCTTTGGTAATATTTTAGAAACTCAGTTTTTTCCAATGGTTTTTGGTGATTTTTATAAAATGTCGTACATTTTATTTTATATCAGTGCCATTGCGGTAGCCGATATTTATACATTTTTTAAGCATCAAAACAATCAAAATTATTATTCCTTAGGGGCTTCTGGTGCAGTATCTGCAGTAATTTATGCCTGTATATTATTTGCACCAAACTTAAATATTATGGGAATGCCGGGTTGGCTTTATGGCTTTTTATATTTAGCTTTTTCGAGTTATGCTTCAAAGAAAAACATTGGTAACATAGCCCACGATGCTCATATTTGGGGAGCTATTTATGGTTTGTTACTTCCTTTAATTTTTAAACCAACTTTGTATATTGATTTTTTGAATAAAATTATTCATTAAAACACAAAACCAACCCTAATATCTATGGGACTTTGATAAAAACTTGTGGTATTACTATACATCAAATCATATAAAAACAAAACATACATTCCATTTCCACCCCCATTAGGCATGTAACCTCCACCTACAAATAAACTATTACTAAATTCTGAAATATTTGAGTTAGTTTTTTCATTGTATCTATCATAATTTAATCCCAAATATTCAACATGTGCAAATATGTTTTCATTTATAAAATATCTTCCAAATACACCGGGGCCAAATACACTTCCACTTAGAGTTAAATTTGTTTTGTTTATAAATGTATATGTTCTTGAACTGTAAATGTATAAAGGATCTATTCCAACTTGAAATTTATCCGTAATTTTATATCCAACTATTGGTTGAATCATAAAAAATGTACTTTTAACATCGGTAGAACCAATTGTAGAACTTCCAAAACCACCACCAAAACTTCCACCATAAATCATTTTATCTTTCCAAGAATCATTTTTTCCATAGGTATCATCTGCCTTTTTTTGTTCATCTTGTTTTTGTGTATCTAACTCACGGGTTTTTCGCTGCGCTATAAGTCCGTTTGTTAGCACAAAAATCATTGTTATCGCTAAAAGTAATCTATTCATAATATGATGTTAATTATTTGCTTCAAATTTATTGCGTTTATTTTGGTTATTCCAATCCTTAGTTCTTAATTTGACAACTATCAAACTAATTAAGTTGCAACATGACAAAAATACACAATTTTTCTGCAGGACCTGCTATTTTACCACAATCGGCTATAGATGCAAGTATTGAGGCTTTAAAAAACTTTTCGGGCACAGGTTTATCGTTAATTGAAGTAAGCCATAGAAGTAAGGAATACGAAGCTGTAGTGGAAGAAGCCTGCCAATTGGTTCGCGATATTTTAAAATTAAATGATGATTACGCAGTTTTGTTTTTACAAGGTGGCGCCTCTACACAGTTCGATATGATTCCAATGAATTTATTAGACGAAGGTGAAACAGCTGCTTATGTAAACACTGGAGTATGGGCCAGCCGCGCTATTAAAGAAGCAAAAATGTTTGGAAACGTAAATGTTTTGGCAAGCAGCGAGGATAAAAATTTTAACTATATTCCAAAAAATTATACCATTCCTACCGATGTAAAATATTTTCATTGCACCAGCAATAACACCATTTACGGAACTGAAATGTTTGAATTTCCAAAAACTGATGTTCCATTAATTTGCGATATGAGTTCCGATATTTTCAGTCGCCCATTTGACGCAAGTCAGTTTGATATGATTTACGCTGGAGCGCAAAAAAACATGGGTCCTGCTGGAACTACTTTGGTAATTATAAAAAAGGATTTAGTTGGGAAAGCAAAACGCAAAGTTCCTACCATGCTCGATTATAAACCACACGTAGAAAACGGAAGTATGTACAATACGCCAAGTGTATTTGCAATTTTTGTTTGCATGCATACATTACGTTGGATCAAAGAAATGGGTTTAGAAGCCATGGAAATTCGTAACAAAGCTAAAGCTGATTTGTTATATGCTGAAATTGACAGAAACCCATTATTTGAAGGAACTGTAGTTAAAGAAGACAGAAGCCGCATGAATGTGAATTTTGTTACTACCAATAAAGAACATGAAGCAGAATTTTTAAAACTTTGCGAAAGCAAACACTTGAGTGGCTTAAAAGGACATCGTTCTGTAGGTGGTTTACGTGCTAGTTTATACAATGCATTACCTATAGAAAGTGTTCAAGTTTTAGTAGATACAATGAAGGAATTTGAAGCAAGTAAAATGTAATTTTGAATGTTGAATTATAAATTGATTTCAAATTCAAATTTGTAATCTTTCAATTTTTCAATCTTGTAATCTTATAATTAAAAGAAAAAAATGATAAAAATATTAGCAAATGATGGCATTGATGCCAATGGAAAAAAAATTTTAGAAGAAGCAGGATTTACCGTTATTACTGATAAAATTGCGCAAGAAAATTTAATGACTGAGTTAAACAATTTTGATGCTATTTTGGTGCGTAGTGCTACTAAAGTTCGCAAAGAATTAATTGATGCTTGTCCAAATTTAAAGTTAGTTGGGCGTGGTGGTGTTGGCATAGATAATATTGATATTGAATATGCAAAAAACAAAGGCATAAAAGTGGTAAATACTCCAGCATCTTCATCGGTAAGTGTTGCTGAATTAGTGTTTGCACATATATTTTCGGCTGCTCGATTGATTCAAATTACCAATAGAGTAATGCCTAACGAAGGCAATACAAAATTCAATGATTTGAAGAAAGTGGCTTCTAATGGTATTGAATTGCAAGGCAAAACAATGGGAATTTTTGGCTTTGGTCGCATAGGACAAGAAGTTGCAAAAATGGCTATCGGTCTTGGTATGCAAGTATTGGCTTTTGATCCTTATGTAGAAAAAGTAGACTTAAGTTTGAATTTACCAGCGCTTGGCTTAAATTCTCGCATAAAAGTTACCATTAATACCGTTAGCGATGAAAGCGTTTTGACACATGCTGATTTCATCACTTTCCATTTACCATTTAACGAAGGCGATAAAGCAATTGTTGATGCGGAGAAAATGGCAAAAATGAAACGTGGTGTTGGTTTGGTAAATTGCTCAAGAGGTGGAGTAATTAATGAAGTTGATTTATTAGCAGCTTTAAACTCTGGCCAAGTTGGATTTGCAGGTTTAGATGTTTTTGAAAAAGAACCACCTGTAAACATGGATATTTTAAAACACGATAATGTAAGCTTAAGTCCACATATTGGTGGAAGTACCAAAGAAGCTCAAAACCGAATTGGCATTGAATTAGCTGAAAAGGTAATTGAGTTTTTTAAGAACTAAACATATTTTGCATTCGTAATTGCTAAAGATTTTTTTTCAAAAAGATTAATTTGGAAATTTTGGTCATTCAGAAGGAATCCCCTTTCCATGGCAACCAAGTTAGCTAATGATATAATACAAAAAAGCAGACTAAATTTAGTCTGCTTTTTTTATGAATAACTCAACAATAATCTTTGCTAATTCTTCTAAATATTTTTTATCTATTTCATCAAAATAAGCAAGATATTCGCTGTCAACATCTAAGACTGCAACTACTTCATTATTTAAAATGATTGGAATTACAATTTCTGAGAGACTAGCGCTACTACATGCAATATGCCCAGGGAATTCATTTACATTTTCAACTATAATTGTTGCTGCTTGTTGCCAACTAGCTCCGCAAACTCCTTTTCCTAATTGAATGGTGGTACAGGCAACTGGCCCTTGAAACGGACCTAAAATTAATTGGTTATTTTTAACCAAATAAAAGCCAACCCACCAAAAGTTAAACACTGTTTTTAAAGCAGCTGAACAATTAGCAAGGTTGGCTATCAAATCATCAGAAGGTAAAAGCAAATGCTTTAATTGAGGCAATAACTCCTCATATTTTTGCTGCTTGGTACTGTTTTCTGATATAAATATATTTTCCGACAAACTATTTTTTAGTAGTATCGGCAGGTGCAACTGTAGTTTCTGCTCCAGCTACTTTATTTGTTTCTTCACTTGGTCTTACACCATCATTTCCACGATTGGTTGAATAATCTTTTTTATCACCTTTGTACAAATCGTTTGTTTCAAGTGTTTTAGTAGCTTCTTCTACACCATAATGACAAGCTGTTAAACCTAAACTTGCTACCAATGCTAATGCAATAGTTAATTTTTTCATTTGTTTATTTTAAAATTATGTGCTGCGAATATAAAAGCATTTCTAAATATTTACTAATGAATTTTATTATACAATATTGGATAAGATTTGGCGCTTATAAATACCTAAAATCATTACTGAAAATAAAACTTGACTTTTTTTGATATAACCTTACTTTTGCAGTCCGAAAATTTTTACTTATTTAGCCTTAAAACTGCTTATATAAAACTAAAATTTAGGATTAACTTCTATTATATAATGAAATTATCACAATTTAAGTTCAACATTACTGATTCAATGATTGCCAAATATCCGGCAGAAAACAGAGATGAAGCAAAAATGATGGTGTTAGACAGAAAAAAACACAAAATTGAACACAAAACATTTAAAGACATTTTAAAATACTTTGGCGAAGGCGATACATTTATCGTAAATAATACCAAAGTTTTCCCTGCTCGTTTGTATGGAAGTAAAGAGAAAACTGGCGCTCAAATTGAAGTTTTTTTATTGCGTGAGTTGAATAAAGAATCAAAGTTATGGGATGTATTAGTTGATCCTGCTCGTAAAATACGTGTTGGTAACAAATTATATTTTGGCGATGACGATTTAGTAGCTGAAGTGGTTGATAATACTACTTCTCGCGGACGTACCATTCGTTTTTTACACGATGGTTCTGATGAAGAATTATGGAGATTAATTGAAAAATTAGGTGAAATGCCAATTCCAAAATACTTAAATCGCCCTGTTGAAAAAATAGATAAAGAAAGATTCAATACTATTTTTGCAAAAGAAATAGGCGCTGTAATTCCACCAACTGCTGGTTTACATTTTACTAAAGAGTTAATGATGCGTTTGGAAATTAAAGGCGCACAGTTTGCCGATGTTACTTTACACAACGGACTTGGTGCTTTTAGAGCAGTAGAAGTAGAGGATTTAACTAAACATAAAATGGATTCTGAGTACTTTAGTGTTAGTCAGGAAACAGCTAATATGGTTAACAAAGCCATTGACAATAAAAAGAAAGTTGTTGCTGTAGGAAACTCAGTAATGCGTGCGGTAGAATCGGCCGTTTCTTCAAAAAGAAGATTGAACGTAAATACCAATTGGACGGATAAATTTTTATTTCCACCACATGATTTTAGCATTGCAAATTGTTTAATTACCAATTTTCATCCGCCAGAAAGTACTTTAATGATGGCTACTGCGGCCTTTGCTGACTTTGATTTTTTAATGGAAGCATACAACGAAGCCATTAAACATAAATACAAATTTTTAGCTTATGGCGATGCCATGTTAATTATATAATTAGCATTATTCAATAACCAAAAAGAGGAATTTACTTTATGTGAATTCCTCTTTTTTTTGTTGTAAAAAGACGTGACAGGTTTTAAAAACCTGTCACGTCTGTCTGCCCAGTGTCTGACGGTTTTAGACGTCATTGCAAAGTAAGATGCAATATTACCGTTTAGTTTGTTTCGTGCCTCGCAATGACGTTATAAACAAGAACAAAAGCTATGTTTTCTATTTAACTATGTGGTTCAAAAAAGTGCAGAAAAGATTTGGAAATTGTCGTTTCGACAAGCTCAACGACCAATATCTATATTAAGCCTTCAGGAAGTTTAAGGTAAATGGTTTGTTTTTCGTGGTCTATTTCATCTATAAAATCGTCCACAGCTGGAATCAGCACTTCGTTTAATTGGTTGGTGGTTTGAAACATAATTTGTCCTGGCATTTCAATAATATCTTCCAAAATTCCAATATTGCCAAGGTTTAAATCAATTAAAGCATAACCAATAATACTTTCGTCTATTTGTTTTTTGCTTTTTACAGCCTTGGTTGAATAATAGAAAATGTTTCTGCCAATGAAAGTTTGTGCATCCTCTACGGTATTGTAATCACGCAGTTTTACCAAATATTCATTGGGAACTAATTCCCTACATTGTTCCATAAAAAAAGGAACAGGCTTCTGATTGAATTCAATCATTACCCATTCCTTTTGTTTTAATTTTTGATTAGCCTCAAGCTTTAATTCGCCTGATGTTCCGTGAGTTTTACCTACAGAACCAACTATAATGAAGTCTTTTAACTGTAATGACTTCATTTTTAAAATTATGCTTCTGGAGTTTCTTCCGTAGCAGCTTCTACTTCTGGAGTTGCTTCTACTTCAGCTACAACCTCTGGAGTTGCTTCTACCTCAGCTACAACTTCTGGAGTTGCTTCTACTTCAGCTACAACTTCTGGAGTTGCTTCTACTTCAGCTACAACCTCTTCTTCTACTTCTGCAACTGGGTTAGCAGCAGCATCCATAGCAGCTTGCTTTTCAGCAATTTTTGCAGCGCGAGCAGCATTTGCTTTTACTTCAGCAGCTAAACGAGTAGCATTAGTGTCTGTTTTTTTAGTTGATTGCTTGGTAATGTCTGCTTCAACTTTAGCATTTTTCTCTTCCAACCATTTTGCTAATTTAGCATCTGCTTGTTCTTGTGTTAAAGCTCCTTTGCGAATACCAGCATCTAAGTGGCGTTGTAATAAAACACCTTTGTAAGAAAGAATTGCACGAACTGTATCAGTTGGTTGCGCTCCGTTCTCAAGCCATTTAATAGCTTTTGCGTTGTTTAATTCAATGGTTGCAGGAACGGTTTGTGGCTTATATGAACCAATTAGTTCAATAAACTTACCATCTCTGGGTGCACGAGCATCAGCCACAACTATGTGGTAATAAGGTGCTTGTTTGCGTCCATGACGCTGTAATCTGATTTTTACTGACATGTTTTTAAATAAATTAAATGTATGTGTTGTCCCTTAAAAAATTTAACGGGCTGCGAATGTCGTAATTTTTACCTATAAAACAAATAGTTAGACAAAAAATACTTTATTTTATTCAAATATCTTAGCTAAAATCCTTGCAGCAACAACTTCCATTGGGCTTTCTCTATCTAACAAAGGATTGATTTCGGTAATTTCAAAAGCTACTGTTTTAGGTTCATTTATTAAGCTCTTAAGTAAATAAACTGCTTCATTTTCACTCATTCCGTTTGGAACAGGAGTTCCCGTTCCAATAGAAATATTTGGATCTAAACTATCCACATCGAACGAAACATAAATTAAATCACAATGGCTTAACTGTGCCAAAGTTTTCTCTAATATTTGATCTATTCCAATATCAATTCTATTTTGTGGGGTATAAAAAGTAATATTTTTATTGTTTAATAAAATCTCTTCATCTTCTTCAAAGTCACGTAAATCAATAAAAACTAAATCGGACGGCAATACCTTTGGACTTATATTTTTACTTCCTAAATGCATTAAATCCTGCCAAACTTTTATTGATTCCTCATCTACTTCGTTTGCTTCTTCTATCAAATCATTAATACCCAAGGCCGCTGCCAATGGCATTCCGTGCATGTTACCACTTGGAGTTGAAAAAGGGCTGTGCAAATCGGCATGTGCATCAATCCAAATTACGCCAATTCTTTTTTCACTGTAAAAATTTTTAACAGCCGAAATTCCAGCACAACCATTGCTATGATCGCCACTTAAAATAAAAGGAAATAAGTCTTTTGATAATGATTGTTCTATTGCACTTACAGCTAATTGCTGTACTTCATATATTGATTCAATATTTTTATTGAATGGATGGGTATTGTTTTCTTCTAAATCGTCAGCTATAATTCTTTTATTATTAGCATGTGAAATATGTTTTATGTTTTGCTTGTTTATTAATCTAATCAATGCTTGAGGACCTAATTTAGCTCCTTTTTTTCCTGCACCAAAATCAGATTCAATGGATATTATTTCTACACTTCGCACAAAGTTTTTTGGATGGTGAACGCTTGCGAAAGTATAGTTACCAAGTTACAAAGACAAATTTATTGTTGAATAGTTTGATTGCTAGTTAGCTACAAAAAATAGTTGTTAATTAAAATGAATAAGCCAATGAATTATCAATTTTCATATTGGTCGTGTTCACGTTTCATTAACTGCTCTTGCTGATTGTCATTTTCCAAAATTGCATCCATGCCATTGTCTTTATATTCAGCTTGCTCTTTTATATAAAAATCTCGTTGATTACTTACTTTCACTACGTAACTTGAAAAATACCTACCTTCAAAAAACGCATCAAAACTCATCATAGCTGCATCATTTTGCCGATTAAAAATACATTTTTTTGCCAATAAATTCCTTACGTCTTTTGATTTTGAAGTATTATTATAATAATACCTAAACACGCATAAATCTTGGTCGCCCAAATCAATTCCAGCCATTTTAAGTTTGTAAACTGGCGCTACCATTAATATTTTTATAGCATAAGAGCTTAGTTTTTTATCGTAATACCAATCTTCTACAATTCTTAATTTGTATATTCTTGTTAAAGGATCAAAAGCTGTAACTACAGTATCCAATATGGTTTCATCTGGATTTTGAGGATCCGGATTTTCTATAAACTGAGTGTCTACACCAAAAGTTAGCACTTTTTCGGGCGTATAAATACTTGTTAAACTATCATTTTTATAGGGTACTAATTTTTTGCTTTTTATAGCATCATAAAACAATACTGGCAAAGCATTTCGAGGATACATGAGCACTTGATTTTTCTTTTCTCGTAAATCAATAATTCTAACTACACGTTTGCTAAATTCCACATCTCCTTCCCGCATGGTTGGCCAAGGAACTGGCATATTATTGTCTATGGTATTACAAATTTCTGATAGAGGAAAAGTTTGCTGTGCAATGAGTTTCCAATTGCACAGCACCAAAATAATTATAAAAAAATGCTTTTTTGAAATCATATCATATGAAATGAAAACTGAACTAATTTATTTCATGGAAATTTAAATCCATTCCATCAAAAGTTCCGCTACTCATAAGTAACAAGTTTTCGTTTTGAGTAAAATGGCTTTCAATAAATTTTCTCAATTCGTTTTTATCAGTAAAAACCTGCACATTATTACCAAAACCAGCAGCCACTTCTTCATTATTTAGCATGGGCATTTTTTTCATTTCTAGTGCATGCTTACTGTATAAAACTGCTTTAAAATCGGCCGCTTGCATGCTATTATTATATTGAGGTAAAAAATCTTTATTCAAACTACTAAATGTATGCAGTTCATAAACTGCAATTAATTTACGCGTAGGATTTAACTCCCTAACCGCATTAACTGTAGCTTTCAACTTAGAAGGCGCATGAGCAAAATCGCGAATGATCATGCAATGTTCGTTCTCAAATAAAGTTTCCAATCGTTTGGCAGTTCCTTTAAATGATTGAATGGCTTTAAAAAACTGTTCGTTGCTAACACCGGCACATTGGCAGGCATGCAAAGCCGCCATCATATTTTGTAAATTATGCGTTCCGAAAAACTTCAACGAAATTTCTTGTCCGTTATTTTTTAAATAAACAACGCCATTTCTAACTTCAAAATCAGGTGTTAAATAAGGTGTTTTCTTTGCTAAAATGTTAGATTGTGCAATCAATTTATTTACTTCTTCATCGTTTGCACTGTATATAATACTGCCATTTTGAGGCAATGCCTCCACAAATTTTTTAAACTGCTCTACGTAAAATTCAAAAGTTGGAAAAACATTGATATGATCCCAAGCTATGCCGGTAATTATTCCTACTTCTCCTTTATAAACATGAAATTTTGGACGTAAATCTAATGCAGAAGTCAAATATTCATCACCTTCAAAAACTGCAATTTTGGAAGTTTCACTTAAGCCAACCATGGTTTCAAAACCTGCCAACATACTTCCTACCAAGTAATCAAATTCAATATTACATTCCTGTAATACATGTAAAATCATAGCAGTTGTGGTAGTTTTTCCGTGGCTTCCTCCAACTATAATTCTTAATTTATCTTTGGTTTGTTCGTACATATATTCTGGAAATGAATATATTTTTATACCTAATTCCTGTGCTTTAAGCATTTCAGGATTGTCTTTTCGGGCATGCATTCCTAATATAATTGCATCTAAACCACTGTGAATATTATTTACATCCCAACCCATTTTAGTTGGCAATATTCCATATTTAGCTAGCCTTGAGGTAGCTGGTTCAAATATTTCATCATCACTACCAGTAATAATATAACCTTTTTTGTGCAAAGCAATGGCCATGTTATGCATAACCGCGCCACCTATTGATATAAAGTGAATATTCATTTTTGTGTTTTTAAAAGTGGCAATTTATGATTTGGAAATTTCAAATGTCACAATGTTTTATACACAAGTCGTTAATTTAA
>CANGGG010000073.1 GCA_947453415.1 Bacteroidota bacterium
CAATAAATGTTACCATTTACCCGGTGGTCTCTTACACCACCTTTTCACCTTTTCCTAAATTTTTATACAAAAAACTCAGGTAGTTTAATTTTCTTTAGCACTGTCTGTCAATTAATTTTTACATTAAAAGCCTACCCGTTAGGTAGTATGCTGCTCTGTGTTGCCCAGACTTTCCTCATTACAAAAATGTAACGCGATAGAACATTTTGCATGGCAAATGTAATTTATTTAAAGTTTGAAATTTTAAAATAATGAAAAGTATTTTTATGCCATTTTTATATTTGGTATAATTATTTTAAATTGCAAACAACAAAAACCAAAACATGAAAAAATTTTTTACTTTTATTTGCCTATTAATTAGCAGTTTGAGTTTTGCTCAAATCAGTATTTTAAGTACCGATATACCAAGAGTGAATGACACCATGAGATATAGCGAAACAACTACTGGTATTACTGCTGCGCAAGCTGCTAAAACTGGAGTTGATACTATTTGGGACTTTACAAATTTAGTAGCTGTTACCCAAGATATAGAAAAATTTTATGCGGCTTCTGCCACCCCATACGTATTACAATTTGGCATTTTAAATGCCGCAACTTATGGTATAAAAGACGATGCATTAAATGCTTTGGCAGGATTTGGAAGCTTTTCGGGAATAAAAATTGAAAATGTTTATGGTTTTTATAAAAATACAAGTTCAGCAAATGTTTTAATGGGACGGGGTATTACTGTTTCAGGAATTCCATTGGCAATAAATTTTAGCCCAAGAGATACTGTATATAAATTCCCTTTGAATTTTGGAGATATAGATACAACATATTTTAAAGGAACAGCTACAATTCCCTCTGTTGGTGGAATTTCACAAGAAGGCAGAAGAGTTACAAAAGTAGATGGTTGGGGTTTGATTAAAACTCCTTATGGACAGTTTAACTGCATTAGAATTAGAACGGATATTACTGAAACAGATTCTATAGACATTACTACTTTTAAATTACCAATTCCTAATAACAGAACTATTTATACTTGGTATGCTAAAAACGAACATTATCCAATTTTAGAAATTACTCAAACTACGGGATTAGCTGCTGCTTTAACTATAAGGTATAAAGATATTTACAGACCAGAAACGTTTTATAGTGCCGCTAAATTCAATGCAAGTAGAACTACAGCAACAGTTATAGATACAGTTAATTTAACAAGTACAAGCACTGGCAGTCCAAAATCTTACCAATGGACAATTACACCAAATACAGTTTCTTTTGTTGGTGGAACTAGTGCTACAACCAATAATCCTAGGGTTTTATTTAATGCTACTGGTGTTTATACCATTAAATTAAAAGTAATATATGAAGGTGGACAAGACGATACAACTAGAACAGATTATGTAACTATAAATGCTGCTCCCGTTGTTAACTTTAGTGCTGATAAAACCAATGCCTCAGTTGGAGAAAATGTTACATTTACCGATAATAGTTCAGGAACTCCAACTACTTACAAATGGGCATTTACACCAAATACCGTTACTTTTGTAACAGGTACAAGTGCTAGTAAAAATCCGGTGGTTAAATTTAATGCTTCAGGAAGTTATTCAGTTTCGTTAACTGCTAGTTATTTAACAACACCTGTTACTGTTACAAAATCAGGATATATTAATGTTCAAAATGTAAGTGTTGCTGATTTTAAAAATTTTGCAAAAACAATTGAAATTTATCCCAATCCGGCTAAAACAAATATATTCATTGCTTCAAATTTCGATATAAGTAAATCTGATATTGCTATATATGATATTTTAGGAAAAAAAATAAATGTTGAGGATATCAACTATATAAATAAATCAAATATTCAGTTGAATATATCTACATTGAATAAGGGCATTTATTTTATAAAAATTTATGGTGAAAATAATACTCATTCAACCCATAAAATTATTGTAGAATAAAATATAACATTTGGTAAATACATACGTTTTTTTAGTACATAGAATTAGACAATCAACATAAAATACTAATTTATTATTGGTTTGTTTGCATCAGTATTATAATTTATTCGGTTTATATTTGAAGGTATTAATTTAATCATCCATGAAATCAATAAAAATATTATCCAATAGCTTTTTAGCATTTGTGTTTTTGTCATTTGTTTTTTTACTCATTTCATATCCACCGGCAAAAGCTGTTTGTAATACTATTACCAAACGATTAGGAATTACCTCTCCAAGTTATCCTGGTTTTGGAATAAACTTACCTGGAAATTATGAAATTCATGGAATAGATGTAAGTCGCCACCAACGCGATATTGACTGGGAAGCTGTATCAAATATGTTTGATGACCAAATTGGCGTTTCATTTGCATTTATAAAAGCTACGGAAGGTAGAACTGTTGGCGATGACTATTTTGACTACAATTGGAAACAATGCAAAAAAAATAGCATTTTAAGAGGTGCCTATCATTTTTTTAGACCGCATTTAACAGCAGAAGAACAAGCAAATTTTTTCTTTAGTAAAGTAAAATTAGACAGAGAAGACTTACCACCAGTTTTAGACATTGAAGTAAAAGGAAGTGCAAGTCCGGCAGTTTTAAAATCAAAAGTTAAACGTTGGTTGGTTTTAACTGAAAGACATTATGGAATTACTCCTATTATATATACTAATTATAGTTTTTATAAAAATTATTTTTCAGGAAAAGAATTTGAAAAATATCCTTTCTGGATTGCTCATTACCAAACAGTAGATTTAAACCAAAAAACTACTACTTGGAATTTTTGGCAACACAATGAAAAAGGAAAAGTAAATGGAATTAGGGGTGGCGTAGACTTTAACGTATTTAAAGGAAACTACGATGATTTATTAGGACTTTGTAAGAAATAAATAGAAAGCCATCAATTGAAAAAATTGGTGGCTTTTTTTATTTAAATACTACTTCTTTTCTTTGGCGGTAAAAGCTGTATATCCAAATACAAATGCACCTAAAACTAACATGATAACAACGAAAATTTTTTCTTGTTTATACATATCATAAGCAATGTATCCAATAGCAAACCAAGCCAAGGCAGTTTTGATATAAGCATTTCCATATTTACCCAAATTAAGTTTAGGCAATAAAAAATAAACAAGCACTACTATTAGTAATATTAGCGATACAATTAAAATTAAGTTTGATGGTAATGTCATATGTTTTTAGTTATAATAATCGTTCAGCCATTTTAAATAAATTTGACTTCTTTGCTCCGCAAAATAGTTGGCAGTAATTACAATTAATGATTGAATAAATAGTCCAATTCCAAAGCCTTGTAAAAATAAGGTGTTGTTAAAAATAAAAATGAATAACACTGCTAATGCAATTAAAAATAAACACGAGTTTATCATTTTCTTTTGAAACAATATTTCTTTATGAATAAAAGGTATTTCAATATTAGACATGGAAGCTATATTTTCCTTCACAAATTCTTGTACCAATAATAGATGAATTGGTGTATTTTTAAAAGTATTTACACCGAAATAAAATTGTAAAACTCCAAAAATAAAAAGTGGAATTATTAATCCATTTGAAAAAATATTATTTACATTAATCACTAAAAGTAAAGATATAATGGTAGCAATAAAACCAATAAATATAAACAATAATCCATGCGCTTTTTGCGCTTTATAAAACTTCAATATCATGGTTGGATTTACAAGAAATTAGATTTGAAAATTTTTACTGCGATTGAAATAAGTATAACTCCAAAAAACTTACGGATTAAGCCTAAACCTGCTTTACCTAATATTCTTTCTAAAAAAGTAGTAGACTTTAAAACGGCATATACCAAAACCAAATTTAATAAAATGGCAATTAAAATATTTTGAAATTCATATACCGCTTTCATGGAAATAATAGTAGTAAGCGTTCCCGAACCTGCTATAATGGGAAAAGCTATTGGAATAATACTTCCATTAGAATCGTTTGGATCTTGCCTAAAAATATCTATTCCTAAAATCATTTCTAAGCCTAAAATAAAAATTACAATGGAACCTGCCACAGCAAAGGAAGGTAAATCAACTCCAATAATATTTAATAATTTATCGCCAACTACTAGGAATAAAACCATTAATGCTCCAGCGGCAATTGTAGCTTTTCCGCTATCTAAATGTTGCTGTTTGTTTTTTATAGTTATAATTAGTGGCAATGCTCCAACCACATCAATAATGGCAAAAAGCGTTAAACTAATGGTGGTAATATCGGAAAAGGAAAAAATCATAAGCACTTCATGATAAGTGGGCAAATATAAGTTTTGTTTACTTAAACTCCTTCCTAATTTATTAAAGAAGTTGATTAGCTAAATTTGCCAATTCACTTCTTTCTCCTTTTTCTAAAGTAATATGCGCATACATTGGATTGTCTTTTACACGATCCATTAAATACGAAAGTCCATTTGACTGAGAATCCAAATAAGGTGTATCTATTTGATGGATATCGCCAGTAAAAACAATTTTTGTTCCCTCTCCTGCCCTAGTAATAATGGTTCTTACTTCCAATGGTGTTAAGTTCTGTGCTTCATCTATGATGAAAAGAATATTTGACAAACTTCTACCCCTAATATAGGCTAAAGCTGAAATCATGATTTTTTCATTGCTAACCATTTCAGTAATTTTCTGAAACTCTTTATCAGTTTCTTTCCACTGATTTTGTATCATTTTCAAATTATCCCAAAGCGGTTCCATGTATGGGTTAATTTTTGAATTGATATCACCAGGTAAAAAACCAATATCGCGGTTATTTAAAGGAATAATTGGCCTTGCTAAATATATTTGTCTGAAATCGGAACGTTGTTGCAAAGCACCAGCTAAAGCAATTAACGTTTTTCCGGTACCCGCCATTCCTTGAATAGTAACTAAACTAACTTTTGGATTTAATACCGCATTTAATGCAAAGGCCTGTTCCGCATTTCTAGGTTTAATTCCATGTCCTGTTTGTTTATCTAATCTGCGCAAACTTTCCGTTTCAGCTTCATAATAACATAACACTGAATTTTTTTCATTTTTCAAAATAAAATAATGGTTTGCATTGGGTTTCTTTTTCATTACAAACTCGTAATTAATAAATCCTTTTGCATAAATTTCATCTATTACACTCGATTTTACTTTTTCAATAATGGAATTTCCGCTGTATAAACCATCAATGTTTTTTATTTTACCAGTTTCATAATCTTCAGCATTTAAATTCAAAGATTTTGCCTTTAAACGAAGGTTCACATCTTTGGTAATTAGCACCACTTTACAATCAGGATTTTCTTCCTTCATCACTGTTGCTGCATTAATAATTTTATGGTCTGCCTTGCGTTCTCCAAATACTATTTGCGCATCAATTCCTTTTGGCTTTTCATTCATGATCACTTTAAATTGACCACGCTTTGCACCATTGATTGGCATCCAATTTTGAATGGTATATTCACCCGAAAGTTGGTCTAAATATCTAATGAATTCACGTGCTTCAAAGTTGATAGTGTCATTACCTTTTTTAAAATTATCCAATTCTTCCAATACTGTAATTGGAATGGCTACATTATGTTCTTGAAAGTTTTTAATGGCATTGTGGTCAAACAAAATTACAGAAGTATCCAACACAAATATTTTCTTTTGTTGCACTTCTTTTTTAATAGGAATTGTTTTTTTTATGGGTACAATTTTTTTAGTTGCAATTACCTTTTTTACTGCTTCTTTTTTTGCTACTTTTTTTGTTACAATTTTCTTTGCCATAATATATCGTTTGTTTAAAATGCTTTTATCAAAAATGAACCTTATGAAATTATATTTATCATTAAACTTTTAAACACCTGTGAATTTAATAAATTTGAACTTTGAAATATTGATTTGAAAAATATTTGTTTATTGAACGAAGTAGATTGATCAAATATTTTAAAGTAAATAAAAAAACCTTGAATGAAGTTACAATTAGATTATCAAATACCACCGTCCAACAACCTAATCAATACAAGCAGTTCCATTGTTTCTATAGGCTCATGTTTTGCTGAAAATATGGCTCAAAAACTATTGACATATCAGTTTAAAACATTGTTAAATCCTAACGGAATTGTGTTTAATCCACATGCCATCATTACCCAATTAAATCAGTATTTGCTTAACAATAAAATAACAGCAAACGAATTAATTTCAAATGATGGATTATGGCACAGTTTGCTTCACCATGGAAGTTTTTCGGGAACCGATAAAGAATTAGTCATTGAACAAATCAATCAATCAACTTTATTGGCACATGAAACTTTAAAAAATGCAGATTATTTAATGTTAACTTTTGGTTCTGCTTGGGTTTATCAATATTTACCCACAAAAGAATTCGTTTCTAATAATCATAAATTAGATGGAAAATTATTTGAAAAATCGTTGTTAAAAGCAAGTGATTTAAAAAATGAATTTGATTTATTTTACCAAAAACTAAAAAAAGTAAATCCAAAAATTAAACTTATTTTTACGGTTAGTCCTGTTCGTTATATTCGCGATGGATTATATGAAAACAATGTAAGTAAAGCCATTTTGCATCAGTTAGTTTATAATATTGTAAGGCAACATCATGCAGATTGTTATTATTTTCCTGCATACGAAATAGTAATAGATGAGCTGCGTGATTATCGTTTTTATAAACAAGATTTGGTTCATCCAAACCACTTGGCCGTTGAATATGTTTGGCATAAATTCATGGACGCTTGCATGGATGAAAATACAAAAAAATTTATTGTTGATTTTGAAAAATATTTATTGTTAGTAAACCACAAGCCTTTACATACCGAAAGTATAAGTTATCAAAAATATTTAGATCAAATAGTTAATTTGCAACAGCAACTCAATACAAAATATTCATTTATAAATTTTAAATAAAATATGTTAAAAGATATCATAGAACCAGCATTTGATGGCGTGGGCGTGGCGGTAATTCATGAAGAAGGCGAAGATAATGAAATGGTTTGGAATGTATATTTAATTAACTTTAACAATGCTTTGATTGATGGCGTTTTAATAAGCAGTAAAGGTTATGGAACTATCAATAACGAAGAAGTGAAAACCACTGTTTTGCGCCACATGTTGCAAGAAATTGATGCATTAGATTATGGAAAAATAGAACCTTTACACGAAGATTTATTTACCATCAATAATGAATATTGGGTTAGTTTTTACCTAGATGGAAAAATATACGACCGTAAGTTTGTGTTTGTAGAAAATACCATTGATAAAAGTCGCTTATCTCACATCAATATAATAGACAAAAAAGGTATTTTGATTATGTAAAAAAAAATGCGGAATGCGGAGTGACAAAAGTGCGAAGTGTTGAGGTGTTTAAGTGTTGAGGTTTTTAAGTGTTGATGTTTTTAAGTGTTGAGGTTTTTAAGTGTTTAAGTGTTTAGGTGCTAAAATTGCCCATTGCTTCCTTCGACAAGCTCTGGATGACCTATTTCCTATTACTTATTTCAATCCTTCAAATAATTTTTCTAGCTTTTGCTTTGCAATAATTTTTTGTCCTTGTTCGCCTTCGGCAATGATTCTGTTGCCAACTTTGGCAATAAATGAGCATATAATTTCGTTTTTATGAATGCTTTTAACAATTGAGGTAAATTCAACTATGGAACCTAATAAAGCAGGACTTTTGTGACTGATATTTAAAAATGTGCCAATTCCTTCTTCCTCTTCTTCTTTCATTTCCAACACAAATAAACGGCAGGCCCATTCTGCATCTCTTCCTAAGGCAAAAGTAGCATAAACAGGATGAACTAAACCACTGTTAAAGGCTGCACAGTCGGCTTGTTCCACTAATTTACTATAGTATTTTTGGCTGCCTATTTCAAACAAATCAATGATCATTCGGGTTTAATTGTATCATCAAGGTAAGTAATAATATTTTTCTTTTTAGCTAAATAAGCACTTTGTTTTTTATAATGTTCATTGGCCATTTCAAGCGCTACATTTAATTCGTAACCAAGTAATAGAATAAAAGTATTGATGTAAATAAGCATCATAATAACAATTAATACTCCAATGGAACCATACACTTTATTGTAAGCATCAAAATGGTTTACATAAAAAGAAAAGCCTGTGGTGGTAATTAAAATAATAGCGCAGCTAAATAAAGCACCAACGGAAAAGAATTTCCATTTCCTAGCTTTTGCAGGTGCATAATAAAAAATAGCAGAAACAATACTTAAACAAATACCCGCAGCTACCAAATAATTTAATGATTGAAGTCCAAACTTAGCAATGGAATGCGCAATGATGTCTTTTTTGTCGAGCCATTTGATACCAAAACTAGCGCCAGTTATTAAAATTACAGAAACTAAAATTAGTATAGAAATAAAAAACGCCATGCCAATGGCAACCATTCTTTGCTTCCAAAAAGGCCTGGTTTCAGAAATATGACTGTATTTATTCAAAGAAGCCATTAAGGAATGAAATCCGTTTGTAGAGAAATAAATAGCTGACAAAAATCCAAATGACAATAAATCGCCACGTTGGTTTTTTAAAATATCTTCCAAAGTATCTTTAATAGTTTCATATGCACTTTTGGGAATTAAGGTAGATATAAAAATCAAAATCTTATCATGGTCTTGTTTTACAGGCAAATATGCAATTAAAGTAAAAAAGAAAATTACAGTTGGAAACAAAGCCAAAAAGAAAGTAAACGACAAGGCAGAACTGCGCATTTGAATATCTTTTTTAGAAACAGAGCGTACAAAAAATTCTAAAACTGCATATAAAGAAATGTTTTTATTTCCAGGAAATGAAGTACGCTGCGTTACTCTGTAAAGCCATTTGATGGGTTTTGTTTCTAAAAATTTATTCCTTTTCATGTTTGGCAAATATACATTTCAGTTAATTATTTGAGCAAAAGATTTTTCAATAAAATAAAAAACAATTTTAAAAAAGTTTATATCACCAATCAGAAATCAAATTTCGGTGATAATTTGTGGAAAAACTTAAGCGTTTTAATGGCGTTTTATTTAGGTAAATAAATCGCATAAGCATATATTTACAAACTATTTAAATCATAATATTTTTAATCAATTTAATGGAAGACAAAAGCAATTATTCAGCCGACAATATTCAGGTATTAGAAGGTTTAGAAGCAGTTCGTAAGCGTCCTGCAATGTACATAGGTGATATAGGAGTTCGTGGTTTACATCACTTAGTTTATGAGGTGGTAGATAACTCCATTGATGAAGCATTAGCTGGTTACTGTAAAAACATTACTGTAACTATTAATCCAGGTGAATCAATTACGGTAGAAGATGACGGTCGTGGAATTCCAACTGGAATTATGACCAAAGAAAATAAATCAGCATTAGAAGTTGTAATGACTGTATTACATGCCGGTGGAAAATTTGATAAAGATACTTACAAAGTTTCTGGTGGTTTGCATGGTGTAGGTGTAAGTTGTGTAAATGCACTTTCTACTTTATTGCGTGCTACTGTATATGATGGTCGTGGAAAAATTCACCAACAAGAATATAGCTGTGGTAAACCACTTTACGATGTAAAAGTAATTGGCGATACAGATAAAAGAGGTACTACTATTTATTTTGAACCAGATGCTACTATTTTTACGGAAGTAGTTTATAAATATGAAACCATTGCTGCACGTTTACGTGAATTATCGTTTTTAAATAAAGGTATTACCATTCATTTAATAGATGCAAGACCTGATGAAGAAGGTAAAATCAAGCAAGAAACTTTTCATAGTGAAGGTGGTTTGAAAGAGTTTGTTCTTTATTTGGATGGAACACGCGATAAAATTTTACCTGAGCCAATTTATGTTGAAGGTGAAAAAAATGGTGTGCCAGTTGAAGTTGCCATGATTTATAATAATGGTTATACCGAAAACTTACATTCTTATGTAAACAATATCAATACCATTGAAGGTGGAACTCACGTAGCAGGTTTTAGACGTGCTTTAACGCGTACTTTAAAAAACTATGCGGATAAAGAAGGTTTATTAAAGAATGTAAAAATTGAAATATCAGGAGATGACTTTAGAGAAGGTTTAACCGGAGTAATTTCGGTAAAAGTTCAAGAGCCACAGTTTGAGGGTCAAACTAAAACAAAACTTGGAAACAGTGATGTTACTGGTGCAGTAGACCAATGTGTTGGTGAAATGTTGACCAATTATTTAGAAGAAAATCCTAAAGAAGCAAGACTTATAGTTCAAAAAGTAATTTTAGCTGCTACTGCAAGAGCTGCTGCTAAAAAAGCACGTGAAATGGTGCAACGTAAAGGTGCATTAACCGGAAGCGGATTACCAGGAAAATTAGCAGATTGCCAAGAAACAGATCCCGCACAATGTGAAATATATTTAGTAGAGGGAGATTCGGCTGGTGGAACTGCTAAGCAAGGAAGAAACCGTGTATTCCAAGCCATATTGCCATTACGTGGAAAAATATTAAACGTAGAAAAAGCAATGGAGCATAAAATCTACGAAAACGAAGAAATAAAAAATATGTTTACAGGTTTGGGTGTTACCATTGGAACTCCTGAAGATGCAAAAGCTTTGAATTTAACAAAACTACGTTACCATAAAATTATCATCATGACGGATGCCGATGTGGATGGAAGTCATATTCGTACTTTGATTTTAACCTTGTTTTTCCGTTACATGAAAGAGTTATTGGAGTTTGGTTATGTTTATATAGCTCAACCACCTTTATACTTAGTAAAAAAAGGAAAAGACGAAGAGTATTGCTGGACTGAAGCGCAAAGAAGTGATGCAGTGTTAAGAATTGCCAAAGGCGCAAACCCCGACACAGTAGGAATTCAACGCTATAAAGGTTTGGGAGAAATGAATGCTGAACAATTATGGAGCACTACCATGAACCCTGATACTAGAACTTTAAAACAAGTGAATTTAGAAAGCGCAGTAGAAGCTGATAGAATTTTTAGTATGCTCATGGGCGATGAAGTTCCACCACGCAGAGAATTTATAGAAGCAAATGCTAAGTATGCTAAAATTGATGCTTAGTTTTTAATTAGCAAATAACATAAAAAAGCCGTTTCATTCACTTGAAACGGCTTTTTTGTTTTAGTTATATTTGATTATTTAGTTAATAAGTAAATGACCAATATTAATCCAATAATAGCACCAATAATTATACTGAGAATAGTTACAGTTTGAGAAGAAAACATTTTACCAATTAATTTTAAAGCCAATAATTGAAAACCAAAAATTGGAATGATATAAATTAAAAAAGCAAACCAATTGGATAATTGCAACATCCATTTAAAATTGTAATACCCTTCATCTATATAAAACAAAAATAAAGTAATAATTACTGAACTCGCTAATAAAACATAGGATTGTTTGTTTGATTTTGTTTGAATGGAATTCATAGGATTTAGTTCTAAAGCTTTTTCGTTTAAACCTGTCAGGTTTAAAATTACTTCAACTTCGCTTTCAAATATGGAGCAGTTTTATTATTCACTATATCTTCGGGTAAGCCAGCAAAAACAAGATTTATTTTTTTTTCCAAATTTCAGGATTTCTGCTTGAATGAAAAACATGGTGAATAATTATATTATTACTTTCTACTGAATAAAAAATTTCAAATGGAAATCTATCTGTCAAAACCATTCTGTATTCCTTGTATATTTTTGCAAAAAGAGTTGGTTTATTTTCAATAATTCTAATCGATTTCTCTATTTCAGAAATGAATTCTAAACCAAGTCCTTTTTTTTGTTCATTATACCACTTAGTACTTTCTAAAATTTCAGCCTTTGCAATTGGTGAAATTAGTAAATTATATCTCATAATTTACTTAAAATTTCAGCTTTTACTTCTTCCCAGTTTTTAAAACTAGTGGGATTACTAATATATAATTCTGCGCTTTCTTCTAGCTTAGAAATAGTAAATTGATCTAATTCATTTATTTCAACCTTAATATCGTGAACAAAGTTTATTTTACTCAATAATTCTTCAATTTTTTGAGCTTGTTCATATGTTTCTGTTTTCAATTGAATGGTCGTCATTGCAAATATTATTTTATCAAATATAGAAAAAAAATTATACTTTAAACCTG
>CANGGG010000074.1 GCA_947453415.1 Bacteroidota bacterium
GAACAAAGAAGGTTTGGCGGGCCGATTTAAAATTGTTGGTCAAGTTGGAATCAGTGTAATTGTAGCTACTACATTATATTATAACCAACATGTAAAAACCAAAGAATTTTACAAACCTCAAAATGTCACAACAGAATTTATTCAAGCCAATCATTTAACTCAAACAGTGATTGACGGTCAAATTATGTATTCGCAAGATGAGAAAGCTACCACCACCACAATTCCTTTCTTTAAATCTACTGAGTTTGATTATAAATATTTGTTAAGTTGGATTTGGAATGGTTTTGAAGAATATAATTACTTGTTGTTTTTAGTAGTAGTAACTTTCATAATTACCGCGGTTTCAAATGGTGCAAATATTACAGATGGAATAGATGGTTTGGCCGCGGGAATTACAGCAATTATTGCGCTGGTATTAAGTCTTTTTGCTTATGTAAGTGGCAACTTAGTTTTTTCTGAGTATTTGGGTGTAATGTACATTCCTAACCTTGGCGAAATGGTAATTTTTGGTGGCGCATTGGTGGGAGCTTGTGTTGGTTTTTTATGGTACAATGCATTTCCTGCTCAAGTGTTCATGGGCGATACTGGTTCATTGTCGTTAGGTGGAATCATTGCTGTTTTTGCTATCATGGTTCGTAAAGAATTATTGATTCCAATATTATGTGGCGTGTTTTTAATAGAAAATTTATCAGTGATTTTACAAGTGTATTATTTCAAATACCAAAAGCGTAAACACGGAGTTGAATTTGCCAAAGCAAACCGACTTTTTAAAATGTCACCATTACATCACCATTATCAAAAATTAGGTTTTCATGAATCAAAAATTGTTACCCGTTTTTGGATCATCGGAATCATGTTAGCCATAATCACAATAATTACTTTAAAGGTTAGATAAAATCTGATTTTTGATTTAGGATTTTTGAATTGTGATTTATTTAAACTGTAACAAACAATAACTAAGTACTAAAAACTAGGTACTATAAACTAAACAATGAAAAGAATAGTAATACTTGGAAGCGGTGAAAGCGGAACTGGAGCAGCAATATTAGCTAAGAAAAATGGCTTTGATGTGTTTGTGTCAGACAAAGGTGCTATTCCTCAAAAATACAAAGAGGAGTTGCAACAGCACGCTATTGCTTTTGAAGAATTACAACATTCGGAAGATCTTATTTTAAATGCTGATGAAATCATTAAAAGTCCAGGAATTCCTGAGAAAAATGAATTGATTCAAAAGCTTCGTTCTTTGAATATTTCTATTATTAGTGAAATAGAATTTGCATCGCGATATACCAACGCTTTTATCATTGCCATTACTGGCACAAATGGTAAAACAACTGTTACATCATTGGTGTATCATTTGTTACAAAAAGCTGGATTAAACGTGGCTTTCGGTGGCAATATAGGCGTGAGTTTTGCACGTTTAGTTGCTGAAAAAAACTACGATTATTATGTATTAGAAATTAGCAGCTTTCAATTAGATGACATGCATGAATTTCATGCAAATATTGCAGTGCTTACTAACATTACACCCGATCATTTAGACAGATATAATTACGATATACAAAACTATATCAATTCAAAATTCAGAATTACACAAAATCAAACTAAAGCCGACTACTTTATGTATTGTGCCGATGATGAATTAACAACAAAAAACTTGCAACAGTCAATTACAAACGCACAAATGGTTCCATTCTCGTTTAACCCCAGTCTTGCAGCTGGGGCAACTGTAATGGATGGAAACATATACGTGCAAATTTCAAACAATCAATTAAACCCATTCACCATGTCAACAAAACAACTTGCTTTAAGAGGTAAACACAATACCTACAACTCATTGGCTGCTGCCTTAATTGGTAAAGCGCTAGAAATTAAAAATGAAGTTATTCGCGAAGCGTTAACTGATTTTAAAAACGTAGAACACAGATTAGAAAATGTAGCTACTGTTGATGGAATTCAATTTATTAACGATTCAAAAGCTACCAACGTAAACGCTGCATGGTACGCATTAGAATGTATGGATAAGCCCGTAGTTTGGATTGCTGGCGGAACCGACAAAGGCAATGATTATACCATGCTGAAAGAATTAGTGAAAGACAAAGTGAGAATGATAGTTTGCATGGGATTAGACAATTCAAAAATTCATGAGGCATTTGCTAAAGATGTAGATTTTATAGTAAATACTACCAGTGCTAATGAAGCAGTTTTGGTTGCAAAGCAATTTGCAAAAACTGGCGAATGCGTATTGTTATCTCCTGCGTGCGCTTCATTCGATTTGTTTAAAAACTACGAAGAACGTGGTCGCATGTTCAAAAACGCTGTTAAAAGTTTATAAAAACACCAATCAAATCGGAATTTTAAAAAGTCTGCTTGCACAGACTTTTTATTCCAAAATATATAAATCTATCCTCGGTTGGTTTTATCACCAACCGAAAAGCTAAGAAATAAAAAAAAACATGACCATTACCCAATTTTTAAAACCTAAAGGCGATAAGGCCATGTGGCTCATCATAATGATGCTGTCGCTGTGGGGTTTGTTGGCGGTTTATAGTTCGGTAAGTTGGTTAGCATACAAAAACCATAGCAGTGCATTTTGGTATTTATTACAGCATGGTTTTTATATATTCATTGGTTTCATCATCATGCTTTACTTGCACACCATTCACTATAAAAATTTTATGGGAATTGCAAAGTTTTTGCTCTATATTTCTTATGCTTTATTAATAGCAACTATACTTTTTGGAGTTACTATTAATGGGGCTAAACGTTGGATTTCATTTGGCGTTTTTACTTTTCAATCATCCGATTTTTCTAAGGTTGCTATTTTACTTTATACCATTAGAACATTAGCAAAAAACAAAGACAATTTAGATGATATGAAAGGTGTAATATATCCATTACTAGGACATATTTCTTTAACTTGTGTGCTTATAGGTAAAGATAATTTAAGTACGGCTTTGATGCTATTTGTAACTTGTTTTTTAATGCTTTTTTTGGGCAGAGTAAAGGTAGTTTACTTGTTAAAAATAGGAGGCGTTTCAATCTTTATTGGTGTGTTATTTGGATTGTTTTTATTTTTAACTCCAGTTTCCATTATTAGTAAAATGGGCAGGATGGAAACTTGGCAAGGACGAATTAAAACTTTTGTTGCTAAAACTGATACTAGTAAAAAACATGGAGCTAATATTGAAGTAAAAAACGAAAATAATTTTCAAGCTAATCATGCAAAAATTGCAATTGCTTCTGGTGGACTTTTCGGAATTGGTCCTGGTCAAAGTATTGAACGAAATTTTTTACCTGAGGCTTATGCCGATTTTATTTTTGCAATTATTATAGAAGAATATGGAATGATTTTAGGAATAATTATGTTGCTATTATACCTCATATTTATGTATAGAACAGTAAATATTATTAAAAAAGCGCCTAAAGCTTTTGGAGCTTTAATAGCTGTTGGATTGTCATTTCAGTTTGTTTTACAGGCATTAATAAATATGGCAGTTGCGGTTGGTTTGCTTCCTGTTACCGGCTTAACATTACCATTGGTAAGTAAAGGAGGAACTTCATTAATATTTACATTCATAACTTTGGGTTTAATTATGAGTGTAAGCCGATTTATAGAAGTGGAAAACAAAGAAGAAGAAAACGAAAACGTAGATTCAAAAAACAATAATTTTATAAGCACTTAATCAAATTGTAATAAAATAGTTTTGAACATTATGAATACTAAAAAGAAAATTATTATAAGCGCAGGCGGAACTGGCGGACATATTTATCCGGCTATAGCGGTGGCACAAGCTTTACAAAAAAGATTGAATAATGAAGTAGATTTTTTATTTGTTGGCGCTAGCGATAGAATGGAAATGGAGAAAGTACCTAAGGCTGGTTTTAAAATTGTTGGCCTTTGGATTAGTGGTTTACAACGCAGAATCACTTATAAAAATTTTTTATTTCCTATTAAAGTAATTATAAGTGTTTTAAAATCGTTTGGAATAATCAATAAATTCAAGCCAGATGTTGTGATTGGTTTTGGCGGTTATGCAAGTAGTGCGGTGCTTTATGCCGCATCACTAAAAAAACTTCCTACATTAATTCATGAACAAAATTCGTATGCGGGTATAACAAATAAAATATTAAAAGATAAAGTCAATAAAATTTGTGTGGCATATGATCACATGGAAAAGTTTTTTCCAGCAAATAAGTTGGTAAAAACTGGAAATCCAATTCGACAGGATTTAATGGACGTTACCAGTAAAAGAAATGAAGCCTTAGGATTTTTTAATTTAGATGCAACTAAAAAAACTGTATTAGTTATAGGAGGAAGTTTAGGTGCTAAAACTATCAATGAAAGTATTTTTGAAGGACTTGAAAAATTGAAAAATGCCAATATTAACCTGATTTGGCAAATAGGTAAAAACTTTGACAAAGTAAATAACTTCCAACATCCAACATTCAATATCCAACATTTTATTTATGAAATGGATTTGGCATATGCCGTTGCCGATGTAGTCATTTCTAGAGCAGGTGCTTTATCTATTGCGGAATTAGCTCAAGTGGCTAAGCCAGTTATTTTAGTACCATCGCCAAATGTTGCCGAAGACCATCAAACAAAAAATGCGATGGCTTTGGTGAATGTAAATGCTGCTATTTTAGTAAAAGATATTGATGCTAAAAATAACTTGATTACGGAAACGTTAAACTTAATAAACGATTCCAATAAACAAGATGAATTAGTAAAAAACATTGGCACATTTGCCATGCCAAATGCTGCTGAGTTAATTGTAGATGAAGTAATAAAATTGATAAAATGATAAAATTATTCGATAAAATAAGTATTGCCTTAATTGCTTCAATAATTTTGGTAGCATTAGTGTCTTTTAGTTCAAATGATTATAAAAATACAAAATACGCCATGCTTAAACTTGGCAGAAATCCATATGTTTTATATGAAGATGGAAAGAAAGAATTTTTAAAAGATAGTTTAAATTTTGAATTTAAAATGTTTGACTATGATAATCTTTTTTTAGAAAAAGTAAAAGTATTTAAATATTTAAATGCTAAAGGTTACAAAATGCAATCTGGTACCACAAATGATTTTATATTTTTATTTATTAAAGAATAAAAAATGGATATCAATAATATAAAGACAGCTTATTTTCTTGGTATTGGCGGTATAGGAATGAGTGCCATTGCTCGATATTTTAACCATTTGGGAATTAAAGTAATGGGTTACGATAAAACACCTACTGCTTTAACTAATGAATTGGCGCAAGAGGGTATTGATATTCACTTTGAAGATAATATTGAAATTGCCATCAAATTTAAATTGTCAAATGAAAACTGTTTGGTGGTGCTAACTCCAGCTATACCTGCTAATCATCAAGAGTGGGCTTGGTTTAAAAATAACGATTTTACTATTTTAAAACGTTCACAAGTTTTAGGTTTAATAAGCCAAAATTATCAAACAATTGGAGTAGCTGGCACACATGGAAAAACTACTACATCTACTTTAATTGCACATATTTTAAAACATAGTTCAGTTGATTGTAGTGCATTTTTAGGTGGTATTTCTACGAATTACAACACTAATTTAATATTAGCTAATCAACCAATCAACGAATCAACCAATCAACAAATTGTTGTAATAGAAGCCGATGAATTTGATAGATCATTTTTAACTTTATATCCAACTATTGCCATTATTACTTCTACCGATGCCGATCATTTGGATATTTATGGTGAGCATAACGAGTTAAAGAAATCGTTTTTAGATTATACCAATCGTTTGGTAATTGGTGGTACATTAATTATTAAAAAAGAACTTGATTTAATCAATGATGTTACTGTAAATTACATTACTTATTCCATAGAATCGGAAGCTGATGTATATGCAAAAAACATAGTGATAATTAAAGGTAATTATACATTTGATTTGGTATATAAAGGAAATGAAATTAACAATTTGCAATTAGGAATTCCCGGATTACATAATGTTGAAAATGCAGTGGCGGCAAGTGCTGCGTGTTTAATGAGCGGAGTAACAGAAAACGAATTGCGAGCTGCGTTACTTGGTTTTAAAGGGGTGAAGCGCAGGTTTGAGTATATTATTAAAAACGATTCTCAAATTTACATTGACGATTATGCGCACCATCCTGAGGAGTTGCGTGCTATTATTTCGTCTGTAAAAAACATGTTTCCATCCCATGAAATTGTAGTGGCATTTCAACCACATTTGTTTTCTCGTACTCGTGATTTTGTAGATGGATTTGCCGAAAGTTTGTCATTAGCAAATGAAGTATATTTGTTAGATATTTATCCAGCTCGTGAATTACCAATTGAAGGCATAACTTCTAAAATTATTTTTGATAAAATTACTTCAAAAAAACATTTAGTAAGTAGAGATGAATTGTTGGAAGCTGTTAAAAAAAACATGCCAAAAGTATTTTTAACACTAGGAGCTGGCGACATTGATTTATTGATAAACCATATCAAAGAAATTTTAGAAAAATAATAAAGATATGAAGTGGTTAAGTGATAGAAACAAAAAAGCTTTAAAAAAGCTAGGCATGCTCATTTTGTGGGCAATGCTTTGCTGCGGGCTAGTGTTTGTTATCACTTTAACTAATAAACAAGAAGAAAACTTAGCAGCTAAAAAAGTAATCATTCAAATATTCCCCGAAAATGTTGCTTTTTTTAGTAGAAAAAAAGTAATTAAAACTATTTCGGAAAATGGAAACTTAAGTGATATTTCCAATGCTAAGATTAATGAAATAAATACGGGTTATTTGGAAAATAAATTATCGGAAAATACTTTTTTACAAGAGGCAAAAGTGTACAACGATTTAAATGGTAATGTATATGTAAAAATTAACCAGCGCGAGCCAATATTAAGGGTTTATAGGTTTAATGGCGTTAATTATTATATTGATAAATTTGGCGTAAAATTTCAAACTTCTAGTAATTTTACAGCACATGTTCCTATTGCCAACGGCAATATATTTGAAAGAAATAAACCTGGCGATACAGTGTATAGTTTTGTAGCAAAACAGTTGTATGCTATAGCCTCTTATGTTGATAAACAATTATTCTGGAAAGCACAGATAGAACAGATATTTGTAACAAGGGATAATGAGTTTATTTTAATTCCAAAAATTGGTAATCATCAAATTTTATTTGGAGATGCTAATAATCTGGAAACCAAGTTTGAAAAGCTATTTGTGTTTTATAAAGAAGGTTTAAGTAGAGTAGGGTGGAACAAGTATAAAACCATAGATATTAGGTTTGATAAACAAGTTGTTTGTAAATAAAAATAAAAGATATAAAAATGCAACCTCAAGAATTAAAAATTGTAGTAGGCTTAGACATTGGAACAACGAAGGTTTGTGCCATTGTAGGTACTAAAAATGAACATGGCAAAATAGATATTCTTGGCATGGGAAAAGCGGAGAGTTTGGGTGTAATTCGCGGGGAAGTTAGAAACATTGACAAAACTGTTAACGCCATTAATGAAGCCATTGCAAAAGCAAAAGAAAGCGTTAGTAAAAATCCAAATACAAATATTAAAGGTATTGAAATTTCATCGGTACATGTTGGTATTGCAGGGCAACATATTAAAAGTTTGCAACACAAAAACAGCATTAGTAGAACTAATACTGAAGATGAAATTAGCAAAGATGATGTGGAGCGTTTAATAAAAGATACTTATAATTTAGCATTGCCTCCAGGCGATAAAATTATTCATGTATTGCCTCAAGAATATACTGTAGATGATGAAGTAGATGTAATTGAACCCATTGGTATGACAGGTATTCGCTTGTCAAGTAATTTTCATATTATAACGGGTCACATAGAAGCCATCAAAAATATTGACAAATCTGTAAAAAGAGCAAATTTAACAATTGCTGGTTTAATACTTGAACCACTTTCAAGTGCTGATGCAGTATTAGCGCAGGAAGAATTAGAAGCAGGAGTTTGTTTGGTTGATATTGGTGGTGGAACCACTGATGTGGCCATTTTTAAAAATGGAATTATTCGTCATACTTCTGTAATTCCTTTTGGGGGTAATGTAATTACTGACGATATTATTGATGGTTGTCAAGTATTGAGAAATCAAGCTGAGTTATTGAAAGTAAAATTTGGTTCAGCCTTAGAAGAACAAAATAAGGAAAACGAAATTGTTACCATTCCAAGTTTTAGAGGTCGTGCTCCAAAAGAAGTTTCTATAAAAAACTTAGCAAAAGTAATTCAATCTCGTATAGAAGAAATTTTTGAAGAAGTATTATTTCAAATAAAATCATCGGGATTAGAAAAGAAATTAAATGCAGGTATCGTTATTACTGGTGGAGGTTCACAATTAAAGCATTTAACCATGACTGTAGAATTAGTTACCGGAATGGATACTAGAATTGGTTATGCCAATGAGCATTTAGGCAAATCGCATATTGATGAAATAAAAAGTCCAATGTATGCAACTGCTGTAGGTTTGGTTATTAAAGGCTTTGAAGGAATTGACATGAGTAGTGAGGAGGCCAGTGAAGAGTTATTAGATATAAAAGAAGTAAAAGAAGGGAAAAGTATTTTTAAAGGTTTATTGAAAAAATACAATAACTGGATGTTCAGCGCTGACGACATGAAAGACTTTTAGTAATTCAAACAATAAAAAAAAATAATTATAACGCCAATGTTTAATAAAGCAAAGGCATAAATAACAAGACCATGGAAACAAGAATAAAATTTAATTTGCCAAAAGAAAAATCATCTATTATAAAAGTAATAGGTGTTGGTGGAGGAGGTGGAAATGCAGTAAATCATATGCACGAACAAGGAATTAAAGGAGTAGATTTTATTATTTGCAATACTGATTTACAGGCTTTAGAAGCAAGTGCAATTCCAAACAAAATTCAGTTAGGTGCTAGCTTAACGCAAGGTTTGGGTGCTGGTGCAAATCCTGAAGTTGGTAAAAAAGCTGCTATGGAAGCCATTGAAGATATTATAGACATGCTTGGTGTTAATACCAAAATGTTATTTATAACTGCAGGCATGGGTGGTGGAACTGGAACTGGTGCCGCTCCTATTATAGCCAAAACAGCAAAGGAAATGGATATTTTAACAGTTGGTATTGTTACTACTCCTTTTAATTTTGAAGGTAAAAAAAGAAAAACTTTTGCCGATGAAGGTTTAGAAAACCTAAAACGTTCTGTTGATTGTTTGCTAATTATTAGCAACGATAAAATAAAAGACATGTACGGAAACTTAGCATTACGAGAAGCTTTTGGCCATGCCAATAATATATTAACCACCGCTGCCAAAGGTATTGCCGAAATAATTACTCATCCTGGTTATATAAACGTTGATTTTGAAGATGTAAAAACAGTAATGAAATCTAGCGGTGTAGCTCTTATGGGAAGTGCAATGGCAGAAGGCGAAGACCGAGCATTAGTAGCTGTTAAAGCCGCATTGGCATCGCCTTTATTAAACGATAATCAAATAGTTGGAGCCAAGAATATATTGTTAAATATTTCATCGGGAACTGAAGAAATATTAATGGAAGAATTTGAACAAATATCTGCTTACATTCAAAATGAAAGTGGTTTATCGGCTGAGTTAATTTTAGGAACTAGTTTTGATGAATCGTTAGGAAATAAAATTTCAGTAACTTTAATTGCTACAGGTTTTGAAAGCAAACCTCGCGAAAACAAAGTGATCATTGGTTCTACCATTTCTGACAACTTTATTCAATCTAATATCAATAAACCTAATGTTGTAGAAACCAAGCCAGAAATAGTTCAAGTAATACAAACTACTCCTAACACTACTATTAACAATAGTTTTGATCTCATACCCGTTGAAAAAAAAGCAGATGAAACAATCAGAATAAATTTGATTGAGGATGAATTACCACAAGAAGAAATAACTATTGACAACGATTTAGGATTTGGTTTGCGCATTGATACAATAAATGAAGAAGAAACTTTTGACATTAATGCCATTGATTTAAAAATAGATGAGTCGTATTTTATAAACTCAACTGAGGAGTTAATAGAAGATGATTTTTTGGAAGTGAATGAAGATATTTTTTCCAATAGTATAGAAACAATTAACCATGCTATAGTTCCAAAAGTATATCAACTTTCTGACGAAATGGAAAGCAATTCATTGGAGCAAGACAAAAAGATAGAACGCCAAATTCAAAGAATTAAAGAGTTGAAAAACTTAAACATTACTATCAATAATCCTCAAGGTTTGCGAGATTTAGAAAAAGAACCAGCATATATTAGAAGAAATAAAAAACTAGATGATGTGCCGCATAGTTCCGAAAAGCAAATTTCGCGTTTAAGTTTATTTGAAGACTTAGTAAGTGGGAAATCAGAAATAAAAACCAACAATTCTTTTTTACACGATAATGTAGATTAGCGGATTTTTAAATTATTTAAAAGCCTTGTAGAACTAAAGTTTTACAAGGCTTTTTTTATATGCAAGGCAACAAAATTTTATGTCTTTACTTATGGTTTTGTTTATTTTAAAACAGTAATCTTGAAAGTCAATCATACTTTCTAAACTTAACCAAAACTCAATTTTTAAATTTAAAATTCATCCCTCACTTTGCTGATTTTAAATGTATAATAAAATCAAAAATGCATTTATATTCGCAATCAAATAAATAATATATGAATAAATTTTTTTTACAAATCAAACATAGCATACTAACATTAATACTTTTGATGCTGTTTGCCTCAAATTCTAATGCCCAAGCTTTAACAGGAAGCAAAATAATTCCTTCTACACTTTTCCCTACTATTAAAGTTGCAGTTGACAGTTTAAATTCACAGGGAGTGGGCTCAGGCGGAGTTATATTTAATATAGCAGCTGGTTATACCGAAACAATTTCAGCTACCATTGCAGTAACAGCAACTGGAACTGCTTCTAATCAAATAGTTTTTAGAAAAGATCCATTGACTACTGGTGCAAATCCATTAATTACCGCTTATGTTGGAACGTTACTTTCATCATCTACTTTAGCAGTTGATGGAATGTGGAGTTTTACTGGTTCCGATTATGTTACAATAGATGGTATTGATTTATTAGATCCAACTTCAAATACTACGGCTACCACTACCATGGAATTTGGTTATGGTTTTTATAAAGCAAGTGCTACCGATGGCGCTAATTATAACACAGTAAAGAATTGTAATATTACCTTAAGTAGAGAGAATTTTACTGCTGCTACTGGTCCTCGTTGGCATGGTTCTGTAGCTATTGAACTTGCTGCTTGTACACCTGCTGCAGTGGGAACAACCATTACTCAAACCTCAGTTTCAGGCGCAAGTTCGTTTAACAAGTTTTATAAAAACACCATTCAGAATTGTAATGGTGGAATAGCTATAGGTGGTGCAGCCATTGCATCGCCTTATACCATTGCTGATTTAAATAACGACATAGGTGGAAGTTCAACGGCTACTGGAAATACCATTATAAATTTTGGAGGTGGCGTAGGTGCTACCAATGCATGCATGGCCGCTTGGGCAAGTAATCAGTGGAGTTTCAATATTTCATATAATACGGTAAATAATAACAATGGATTGGGAGCAAATCATCCTGCTACTAATCGAGGTATTTTTGCCGCTGCTAATTCTGTGGGTGCTAGCGCAACAATTAATTATAACAATGTAACAATCATTGGAGGTTCAAATGCCGGTGCCATTGATTGGGGAATAGATTGTGAAATGGCTCAATCAGGTGCCGCTGGTAATATGGTATCTGTTAATTACAATACCATTAGCATGTCAAAAACTGTGGCTTCAACTGTAGCTTTTACAGCCATTTGGATGAATTCGGCACCTACTACAGTTAATATTATTGGCAATAATATAACTAATTTTACTTGCTTAAGTACTTCCGCCTCCGAAGTTGGAGTTATTAGA
>CANGGG010000075.1 GCA_947453415.1 Bacteroidota bacterium
AAACCTTCTACCACTTTACCAAAGCAAGTGTGGTTTCTGTCTAAATGCGCAGTATTGTTTCTGCTATGGCAAACAAAAAACTGTGAGCCACCTGTGTTTCTTCCTGCGTGAGCCATTGATAAAACGCCTCTATCGTGGTATTGGTTTCCACCTGTTAACTCACAATCAATTTTGTAACCAGGGCCACCAGCACCGGTTCCAGTTGGATCGCCACCTTGAATTACAAAATCAGGAATTACTCTATGAAAAGTAACGCCATTATAATAACCTTGTTCTGCTAATTTTAAAAAGTTAGCTACGGTGTTTGGAGCATCTTGCTCAAATAATTCAATCTTCATTACACCTTTATCGGTGTGTATTTCTACTTTTTTCATAGTTTTTTTGCTTCTAGCTGCTGGCTTCTGGCCGCTAGCTAATTTATTGTTATTTGTTATTACTGTTAAATTCTTTGTTTTGCCAGCTGCCAGGGGCTAGAAGCCAGCAGCTTTTCTAATATCCAAATATTTCCTTCATTTTAGCATCCAAAGCATCACCGCGAAGTTTGGTTGCAATAATTTTTCCTTCTTTGTCTATTAGAACAGTATGGGGAATTGATTCAAAATTATAGATTTTCAATAAAGGCGTATTCCATTGTAATAAATCGCTTACATGATACCAAGTTAGTTTGTCGGCATTAATGGCAGCTACCCATTTTTCACGGTTATTATCTAAACTTACTCCTAATATTTCAAAACCTTTGTCGTGGTATTTATTATACATTGCTACCACTCTTGGATTGTCTTTTCTGCATGGCCCGCACCAGCTTGCCCAAAAATCAATCATTACAATTTTACCGCGCAAACTGCTTAAAGCAAATTCTTTTCCATATGGATCATTTAGTTTAATTTCTGGAGCTAAACTTCCTGCAGCAGTATTTGCCATACTTTGAACCCTATTGTGCAAAACCATCGCATATTTTGAGTTCTGATATTTTGAAAATAATTTTTTATCAATTGCATTTAAAAATGCAAAATCTGCTTCTGGCATCATAAAATTTGCTGCAAAAAATGGTACAATGTTATTCATTTTCTCCGTTGCATTTCTCAATTGAACTTCATTATTTCTAGTAATGCTATCAAACTCTTTTCTGATTCTTTCTTGATCAGCTAAAGGAGGCATTTCTTTGCCATAAATTGCTCCATACTTTTCCTCTAATTTACGCAACTCCATTGAGCTATTGGCGTTGATCGACATGAGTTTTTTAATGTCGTTGCTTTCTACAGAATTTTTCACTGTATAATTGTCAATATTATCAGCATCAATGTTTAACTCAATATTGCTATTGCTATCAATCATGGTAATGATATCGCCTTTTGGTAAACGAATGATACAAAAAGTTTGCTGACTCACTTTTCCATTTAATTCAAAAGTTCCGTCCTCCAAAATCACGGAACTGTCTAATAACAATAAACCGGTGTTGGTAATTTCTTGAATATTGATGCTGCCTTTGGCATTTTTAATAACACCCGTTACCGCAAATCCACTTTTAGCAGGATTGTCTTTATTAATTGAATTGCCACAGGCAACAAAGCTGCTTAATAATAAAATAAAAAATAAGTTTTTCATGTTTTTGTTATTGTTTGTCTAATGATTCTTTTACTAATTTACTGCCTATTTTAGGATCCGCTTTTCCTTTGCTCAATTTCATTACATCGCCCATGAACATGCCCACTAAACTCTGTTTACCCGCTTTGTATTCAGCTACTTTTGCAGGGTTTGAAGCAATGGCTTCATCTATCCATTTTTGTAATTCATCGCTGTTACTTTCTTGAATTAAGTTCAGTTGCTTTGCAATATTTTCAGCGCTTTCATGGGTATTTTCTACCATTGACAAAAATACTTTTTGCGCAGCAGAGCTACTTACTTTTCCATCATCAATTAAAGCAATGATTTCAGCAATTTGTTTTGGTTTTAAAATAAAATCTTCCATATTAACAGCTTGCTCGTTCAAATAACCTTTAACGGCAGTCATTAACCAATTTGCTGCGGCTTTTGTGTTTTTGGTAAACTGTAAAATTTGCTCAAAATAAGCTGCTACTTCTTTGCTTTCTGTTAACACATTGGCATCGTAATCATTTAAGCCTAATTCTTTGGTATATTTTTCAAACAATGCTTTTGGCAAAGCTGGCATTTGTAATTTTATTTCATCTACAAACTTTTGCGTAACACGCAAAGGTGGTAAATCTGGCTCTGGAAAATAACGGTAATCTGCCGCGCCTTCTTTGCTACGCAAGGTAATTGTAATTCCTTTTTGTGCATCAAAAGTACGTGTTTCTTGAACAATGGTTTCACCGGCTTCTATGGCTTCAATTTGGCGTTTTACTTCAAAATCAATGGAGCGTTCTACATTCTTGAACGAGTTCATGTTTTTTACTTCCACCTTGGTTCCAAAAACTTTGCTACCTTTTAACATCACCGAAACATTGGCATCGCAACGCAAACTTCCTTCTTCCATGTTTCCATCACAAATGTCAAGGTATTTAACTAATTTTTTTATTTCTGTTAAATATTGGTAAGCCTCCTCCCCTGTTTTTATATCGGGCTCCGATACTATTTCAATTAAAGGAACTCCAGCACGATTTAAGTCAATTAAAGTATCGTACACATCTTGGTCGTGCATACTTTTACCCGAATCTTCTTCCATGTGAATTCTGGTAATTCCAATTTTTTTAGCAGGTTTATCTTTTAGTTTTATTTCCAAAAATCCATCGGTACAAATGGGAGTTTTATCTTGCGTAATTTGATATCCTTTAGGCAAATCGGCATAAAAATAGTTTTTACGTGCATAATGTTGCCATTCGGCAATGTGGCAATTACAAGCCAATCCCATTTTTATAGCATATTTTACTACCTCTATATTATGCTTTGGCAAAGTTCCCGGATGACCTAAACTGATAGGACTAACTTGTGTATTTGGATGAGATCCGTATTCATATTCATCGGCACAATATGCTTTACTTTTAGTAAGCATTTGTGTGTGAACTTCAAGACCTATCACTGTTTCGTATTTGTCGTAAATTGATTCGCTCATTTTTTCAGGAGCGCAAAATAAGGTTTTTTGTTTAATTGAAATATGAGAAAATCAACTATTTTTTAAATTACTCGTAATTGCTCTCAATTTGAATTGGCCTCTTCGTTTTATTTTCTGATGTAATAAGTTATTCGCAAGTCGGAAAAATTAGGAACAGTGGTGTGGGTAAGCACACTAAATCCTATTGAAAAGTGAGCGGGTGTGTAATAACTTACTCCTATTCTTTGGTACAAAGTATTAAAGTATTTTGTATCATTGAACAGGTAATAACCCAATTGCTGGTTTACCGAAAATTTGCCAAACAAAAATTCGTGACCAACGAGTAATCCTATACGCATGCTGCTTTTATTTAGTAGATCTCTTTGTAATCTAGCTTCAGTTACTTGATCAGCAATTATTTCAATTCCACCCGTTAATGCATTGATGCTACTTACTTGTTTGCTATAATTTGCCATGGCACCAAAAATAAAACACCTCGTTGGTTCATTCACTGCAATGTTTTTATTACTTGCATATAAACCAACATCTAATCTGTTTTTCAGTATAAGTTTCTTTGGTTTTCTAGTAAATTTCTCTAAACGATTGTCAATTGGATTATAGCTCAATCTTGCATTAAGCGCAGCCATGTTTATTCCCTTATTAGGTTCTTGCGTGCCACCATTTGATATATGAATAAACTTAGCCAATAGGCTCAATTGAAAGTTTGTATTCAATGGATACTCCAATCCTGCTCCAAAGGCCAAATATGCACTAATAGGCAAGCTGTAATATGAATTGCTTACATTATTATTTTTGTTATAAGGGTTACTTAAAAACGTTAAACCTAAGTTTGCGCTTCCTATCATTTTTAACTTTTTACCTAATTTTACTTGAGGTTCAAAAACATAAAAAATTGCCATCGATTGTCCCAATAATGCATTGTTATAATTGAAAAAGTTTATACCCATTCCTGAATTAAAATAACAAGCATTTTGCTGCCAACTATTTTCATCCCTGAGCTGTTTGGTATATTGTAATTCAAAACCATAAGGATAGGAAACATTTAAATCGTTGGCGCTTTTATCAATTTTAAAAGTGCTGGCCGAAAATAAACTAGCGGTAAAATAGGGCAGTTTAGCTTGACTGTTATCTGTTTGCGCATATACAGAAAATGGCCTTGATAGGATAAAAAAATATAAGCAATATTTTAAACTTTTGGTGAGGCTCATCATTTATAAAGCATCTACATCAATTTGAACAATGAGCTGACGGTATAATTTGTTTTCGTGGAGTTTTAATATTTGTTGCTTAATGAACTTCTTTAACGAAACTAAACGTGTATCATTCCTGTCTATTTTTATCAAAAACTCTTTTATATAATAATTCCGTATTCTGCTCACATACGGATTTGCAGGGCCTAATAAATTATCGCCAAAAGCGGTAAACAGCAGTAAATGCAACTGATTAGCAGCATCTTCACTGATTTTATATTCTTTGTGACGTAAACTAATTTTTATAATTCTGTGAAATGGTGGAAATAAAAACTGTGCCCTGTCTTGAATTTCTCGGTTATAAAGTGATTCAAAATCGTGGTTAATGACCGATAAAATAACAGGATGATTGGGTGAGCTGGTTTGAATTACCACCCTACCTTGTTTTTGTCTGCGACCTCCCCTGCCACTCACTTGTTCCATTAATTGAAACGCGCGTTCATTGGCTCTAAAATCCGGGAAAAATAATAATTGATCGGCATTAATAATTCCAACCAAAGTTACGTTATCAAAGTCCAACCCTTTTGTTACCATTTGCGTTCCCACCATAATATCGAACTTATGTTCGGCAAAATCTTTTATAATTTGTTCATGTCCGTTTTTGCCTTTTGTACTGTCTTGGTCAAACCTAGCAACCCTGGTATTGGGAAAAAGTATGGCCAATTCATCTTCAATTTTTTCTGTTCCAAATCCTTTAAAACTTAAAGTATTGCTGCCACATGCTGCGCAACTATCGGGCAATTTTTGGGTAAATCCGCAGTAATGACACTTAAGTGAATCGATGAATTTATGATAGGTTAAACTGATGTCGCAATTCTGACATTTTGGAACCCATTGACAGCTGTCGCATTCATATACCGGGCTATATCCTCTGCGGTTTTGGAACAATATTACCTGTTCGTTTTTATCCAGTGCTTGCTTAATTTCATTCACCAAAACAGTGGTAAAATTCCCTTGAATTACCTTTGATTTTCTCTCTTCCGTGATGTTGCCAGTAATAATAACTGGCAATGCAATTTCACCATGTCGCTTATCTAAATTCACCAATCCAAATTTATCTAACTTGGCATTGAAATAACTTTCAAAACTTGGTGTGGCACTTCCTAAAATTAACTTTGAATGATATATTTTGTTTAACACAATTGCCGCATCGCGGGCATGGTAACGTGGCGATGGTTCATTTTGTTTAAACGTGGTTTCATGTTCTTCATCTACTATGGTTAAACCCAAATTGGCAAACGGAAGAAAAATGGCACTGCGCGCGCCAATCACTATTTTTATTTCACCCGACTTTACTTTATTCCAAATTTCAACACGCTCATTGTCGCCAATTTTAAAGTTAAAAGCCACACATTTTTCACCAAAATACTTTCTTATTCTATGTATAATTTGAGACGTGATGGCTATTTCGGGTAACAGATAAAGCACCTGTTTTCCTTGCGCCATGGCTTGCTCTATCAGTCGAACATACACATGTGTTTTTCCACTTGAAGTAACTCCTTTAAGCAGCACTACATCTTTTGTTTTAAAGTTTTCGGTAATTTGTCGGTACGCTTCGGCTTGGTCGGTGTTTAGTTCAAATGTTTCAATTTTAGTTTCATCAAATTGAATTCTATCCACCGCAATTTCAAAGGCTTCAAACACCCCATTTTTGATTAAGGTTTGTAAGGTAGATACGCTGATATTTCCCTTTTTAACCATATCGGCTTTAAGTACATGCGTTTTGTTTTGCTTAAAGTGCAAATACGACAAAAGCGCATTCATTTGTAATTCTTTTTTTTCTAATAAATTAAAGAGGATTTTTATATTTTCCTCATTGTTTTCATAAGCAGGAGTCAGCCGAATGCAGCTTACCATTTTCTCCTTGTATTTATCTTGAATTTCTTCGTTGATTAATACTGCTTCTTTAATTACCAAGCTTTTAATGAATGGCAGTACGTTTTTTACATTCAATATTTGCTGAATGTTTTCAATAGAAAGCTCATGCTGAACGGCCAGTGCTTCCATGATTAAATATTCCCTATCGTCTAGCTCAGTATTGTTATCAAAATCAGGATTGGCAATTACTTTACTGGCGCTTTGTAACTTTAACATGGCTGGTAAAGCGGCTTGCATTACATCGCCCATGTTACACAAATAATAATCACTGATCCATTGCCAAAATTGGAGCTGTTCAATGTTTATGATTGGCTCATCGTCTAATACCGAAAGTAAGTATTTGGCTTCGTAATCTTTGGGAGGCGAATTGTGTACTTTTGCAATGATGGCGGCATAAACTTTACTTTTACCAAACTGCACCGACACCCGTTTGCCTAATTTTATTTGTTCCACCAAATTATCGGCTACTCGGTAAGTAAATAGCTTTGGAACGTATAAAGGCAATATTACATCAACAAATGTGGCAAAAACTTCAGTCATAAAGGTTGCATTTTAGCAACAAAAAAATAATTTAATTAAACTCCAAACTGGTTAAAATGATGATCCAAATGTTTGTAGAATAAATTATTCCATTCTTTGGATGTTAGCTTTCCAAATGAATTACTTTCTTTACCTTCAAAATGAGCTTCCCCTTTGGCTTGAACCGTTTTTAAATTAGCAATTAATTTTGTTTTTTCTGATTCAAAATCTTTTTCATCAGTAATTAAAAAAACAGGTGCAGTGCGTGAATTATGCTTGTATGGCTCATCGTTTACAACTGTTGGTTTTACAAATGCTTTTAAAATCAATTTCATGATAAACGGAGTTTTACTTACTATTCTACCTTCATTTAAATCGTAAGTAATGTTTACATGTGCTAACATTTTTGCTGCGTCCATGGTTCCCCAAATGGGTTGTGAATGTGGACTTAGTTTTTCAACTCTACTGATTAAAGTAGCTATTGTTTCTTGTTTAAAAATATTGGGTATTGCCATGTTTTGATTAATTGTTTAATTAAAAAAAGAGCCACAAATGTATTTAAATATTTTTTCTTTTGTTTAATTTTTCCCGCAGATTACACAGATTTCCGCAGATTTCTTTTTATTTCACTAATTGCAAAGCTAGTGCACGTCTGTGACGTGTTCAAAGAAACAAAAGCACAGCAATCGTTCGCATCTTCCGCTGCCCGTTGTTTGGTGTTATAGCGCAGCGGCACCAACAACTGTTTTGGTAGCAGATTTTCAAAACACCTACCCTGCCTTTCCTTGATAGGAAGGGTTTTGTTCCCGCACAAATCCGATGTCAGTTCGAGCGGAGTCGAGAACATTTTATTCAAAGCTAGTGCACGTCTGTGACGTGTTTAAAGCAACATCTCCTATGCCCGTTGTTTGATGTTTTAGCGCATCAGATTTGTCCCTGGTTGGTGTCCTCACCAATCCACTCCTCTGCCCGTTGTTTGGTGTTAGAGCGCAGCGGCACCAACAACTGTTTTGGTAGCTAGTTTTCAAAACACCTGCCCTTCCTTTTTAGGAAGGGTTTTGTTCCCGCACAAATAAGCAGTCAGTTCGAGCGGAGTCGAGAACATGATGTCTCAAATTCCCGCACATTTCTGAACCATGATTTTTAGGATTAAATGATTTGCATGATTGTTTGAATGTTAAATAATTCCACGTAGGGCGCAGACCTATGTGTCTGCCCAACAAAATAAAAAACGCAAGCTAGTGCACGTCTGTGACGTGTTCAAAGCAACAAAAACACAGCAATCGCTCGCATTTTGCGAGTGAAGTTATTGATAAGCCTCCGGCTGATTTCTGCCCGTTGTTTAGTGTTTTATATCAGCGGCTCCATTATTTTTACTTCTTCGGTTTATTTGTTTTGATTCAATTTGTTTTGGAGGTAAAGTGTTTTTAGCATTTAATGCGCTTACCACTTTTTTTCCGGTTCTAGCTTCTAGTTCTTTCAAGGCAACTTTTGCAACATTGCCGCCTTGTTTGGCTACTTTTTTGCTTGCTTCAAAATTTTCGGGTTCAATTGCTGCAGATATATCTTTGGTAGATGCTTCTGCCAACATACTTAAAATTAGCTCTGTATTGGTCATATTATCCCTCAGATTCTCTTTTTTTAAGCCCTTAAATATTTTATATTCTTTAGTGGTTTTGTCGCTCCATGCTTTAGTAATAATATCGGTAAGTGTTGCAAAATGAATACCTTCCTTTAATCCTCTTTTTTTCCATTCATCGGTCAGTTCTTTGCGAATTTCAATACTTTTTAATCGTTGGTTGATCCAGTTTTCAGAATAACCTAAATTCAAATACTGCGCTAATGCTCTATCAATACTCAGTTCAGGATCTTGCATTTCATCTAATCTTTCGGCAGCCACTTTTGCCAACCACAGTTTAAAAGGCTCTGCTTTGGGAGAAGGAATGGATTGAATTAAACGGAACAGTTGTTCGGTGTCGGCTACATCGGTCATTCTCATTTTTCCATCAAGTGCAAGCATTTTCAAACCGTGACAATTCGTCACGGTTTCATTTCCTTCTTCTTTTAAACGTTGTTTTAGTTTTCTCCAGTAAGCATTCGGGTCAACACTTTCTGTTAAAACACCAATAACATCCACAATTGAAAAATACCACTTTTCAATTTTTTCGTCCCAAAGTGTTCTAACCTTTTTATCCTCGAATAATTTTATTTCATTTTTCTTTTCCATTGCTAATTACTCAAATCATTATTAATTCCACATTGACCAAATATATTCGTTCATCTATTATTTTTACTAAACAGGTGTTGATATATTTTTCTGGTTCGGAGTCGAGTTGAATTTTGTTTTTTTTAACATTATTTTATTGCTGTTATTATTGCGCTAAAACAAAAAAGGCAAAAAATACAAGGCAAATATATTTAAATATTTTCCTTTTGTTTGATTTTTCCCGCAGATTACACAGATATCCGCTGATTTTACTTTTACGATAATGCAAATTCCCCTCTCAGAGGGTCTCCGTTGGCTAACTGACGGGTGTTTTTATATTTATCCCATTGCAGGCGTCCTCGCCTGCAATTTTTTTTTATTGCCCATTGTTATGCTTTACCTGCCTGCTAAAAAAGAACAAATTATCAACATTGAGCTAAAATTCTTTGTTGGCTCATTTTCATTCTACTAGTAATTAATAACTTATACTATAGTCTATGTTCCAACCTAAATATTCACTTTTAGACTATGTTTTCAGGTATGCTTAAACTATAAGTTTACCACATGGAAATTTCTGAAAAGGTAGGAATTAGGATAAAAAGTATTAGAAAAGAGTTGAAATTAACTCAAGAAAAACTTGCGGAGAAGGCTGATTTAGATACCACCTACATTAGTGAAGTAGAAAATGGCAAACGCAATATTACCATTATCAGTCTTCAAAAAATACTGCTTGCATTAAACCAATCTTTTGTTTCATTTTTTGATAGTGAGGTTTTTGGATAAATGAATCATAAAATTAAGGTTGTTGAATTATTTGCAGGTGTTGGAGGATTTCGTTTAGGATTAGAAGGATGGAATGGTAAATCTGCTTCATCAAATTATAAATCAGAATTTGAAAGTGCTTACGAAGTTTTATGGAGCAACCAATGGGAACCCTCTACAAAAATTCAACATGCCTCTTTAGTTTATGAAAATCGTTTTGGGAAAAATGGTCATTGTAATGAAGACATTTCATCTGTAGAAGTTTCAAATATTCCTGACCATGATATTCTTGTAGGTGGTTTTCCTTGTCAAGATTATTCGGTAGCTACAACTTTAAAAAACTCAAAAGGACTTATTGGGAAGAAAGGTGTTTTATGGTGGAGTATCCATAGAATACTTTCAGAGAAAAAGAAAAAGCCAAAGTATTTATTTCTTGAAAATGTAGATAGACTACTTATTTCTCCTTCTGGACAAAGAGGTCGAGATTTTGCAATTATTTTACAAAGCTTAAATGAGTTAGGTTATGCCGTTGAATGGCGAATAATAAATGCGGCAGAATTTGGAATGCCACAAAGAAGAAGAAGAATATTTATTCTTGCTTATTTAAATGGAACTTCTGTATATGAAAATATAAAAGAAGTTTCGCCAATAGAATGGATTTTAGAAGAAGGTACTTTAGCAAAAGCATTTCCAGTAACATCTGACAACATATTGTTTCCAATTGAATTTAAACTCAAGGGCGACATTGTTTCAATATCAGAAAATTTTAATAAAAATGGGACTATAGGACTATTTGAAAATACTGGTATAATGATAAATGGTTTAGTAACTACAATTAAAACAAAGCCTAATTATGAAGGTCAATTTACAGTTTTAAAAGACCTTATTTTAAATGGGGAAGTTACTGATGAGTTTTATATTGATAAAAATGACCTAGATAAATGGAAATATTTAAAAGGTCCAAAGAAAGAAATGAGAACCAATGCACAAGGTTTTGAATATAATTATAGTGAAGGCGGTATGATATTTCCTGATCCACTTGACAAACCTTCAAGAACAATAATAACTGGTGAAGGAGGTAAATCAGCATCAAGATTTAAACACGTTATTCAAACGCATAAAGGCTTTAGGCGACTTTCACCTGTTGAACTTGAAAGACTAAATATGTTTCCAGATAATCATACATTGTTAAATGGTATAACTGATACAAAACGTGCTTTTTTTATGGGCAATGCATTGGTTGTAGGCGTAATTGAAAAAATCGGAATTGCTTTAAACCAGAAAATAAATAATGAAGTTACCGTATAATCCAAGCGAAAAAAATTCTATTATTGATTATGCCAAAAAGTTAAAAGGTAAATCTTTGCGGAAAGTTTGTGACATTGATTCTATAAGAAACGACAGAAAAGGAAAAGGGCATTTTGGTCAAATTATAGAAGAATTCTATTTCTTCTATAAGCCAAATTCTGATTCCGAACCAGATTTTCCAATAGCTAAATTGGAACTTAAATCTTCACCATTAAAAAAATTAAAAAATGACGAGTATCGTTCTAAAGAGAGACTTGTTTTAAACATGATTAACTATGATAAAGTTGTTAATCAAAATTTTGAGAATAGCGATTTTATCAAAAAGAATGCAAACATTCTTTTAATTTTCTATTTACATCAAACTGATTTTGATATCTTGGATTATTTAATAAAAATAGTTGATGAATGGAGTTTTCCTTCAACCGATTTAGAAATTATTAAAAATGACTGGCTAACAATTAATAAAAAAATTCAAGATGGAAAAGCTCATGAACTTTCAGAAGGTGATACTTTTTATTTAGGGGCATGTACTAAAGGAGCAAATGCCTTATCAGTAAGACAACAACCATTTTCAGATATACTAGCAAAAAAAAGAGCATACTCATTTAAACAAGGGTATGTGAATCATATTATAGCATCTATTTCAAATGAAAACAAAGAAATTTACGGTAAATTAATACCAAATAT
>CANGGG010000076.1 GCA_947453415.1 Bacteroidota bacterium
ATATTTGTTCCATTCAGTTTCCATTGGTAGCTTAATCCGGTTCCTGTATTTGCATTTAAAACTACACTTCCTCCTTGGCAAAATGTTGTTGTGGTTGCTGGGGTAATTATTGCTGTTGGAATTGCATTGACTGTTACTGTTGTGGCAGTTGATGTGGTTCTACATGTTGATGAATTTGTAACTATAACTGTATAATTTCCTGCTGCTGTAGCTGTATAAGAAGCAGCCGTTGAACCGCTAATATTTGTTCCATTTAAAGTCCATTGGTAAGTTAAACCAGTACCAGTGTTTGCATTTAAAACCACATTACTTCCCTGACAAATGTTAGCCGAGCCCACTACAGTAATGTTAGCTATTGGTAATGCATTAACTGTTACTGACTGTCCAGGTGTTGAGACTCCTAAGGTGTTGGCAACTGCTAAAACTCCAGCTACTGCTGAACTAGTATAAACTTTTATTACAGTGGCAGAAACCACCAAATAATTCATATTTGTACTTCCTATTTTAACTGAAGTAATACCAACAAAATTAGATCCATTAATTGTTAATGTATCTCGAATACAAAGTGAAGTATTGGAAAGCGAAATAACTGAAGGTGCTCTACCTGTATTAATAAAAAAATCTGTGCTTGCAAAATAAGGTTGGTATCTGCTAGTAATGTTTTTAAACCTACCACCAATATAAGCTTTTTCATTTGATACAAATATTGACCTTACTATGTCATCTGGTTGTGGTTGCCAATAACCTATATAAGAACTTGCAGTATTTACTGATGCTAAATTATTGATTGCATTGTTTTGATTAGCGTAGTTAAAACCTCCACCTTGATAAAGGGAACTATCTACAGAAAACAAGGCATTAACACCACTAGTAGTAATAGCATTTTGATTTAAATTAGTAAGTGTATTATTTAAAACATTGAATTCTGCTAAATTAACTCTTGCCGTTGCCGACAAATTAGCAAATATACCACCTATATATAATTTATTATAATAAAATGAAAGCGCATTAACTATATTATCAGCATTGGGGTCCAATGCTGTAATGGCATTGCTTGTAATATTATAGGAGGCCACCCTGTTACGGGCTTGTCCACCAATAGTGGTAAAAGCACCACCTATGTACAAACTATCACCACCTATGCAAAGCGCATTTACATTTCCGTTAGAAGTTGGATTAAATGCAGAAGCAGCACCAGTTGAAGTATTAAGAGCAGCAATTTTAGCGCGTGCTGCCCCACCAATATTGGCAAACGCACCTCCAACAAAAAGATTGATTCCTTTTGCTGTTAAAGCATAAACCGAATTATCGGCACTTGGATTCCAACCTGTAGCTATACCAGTAGAAGCACTTATTTGTACTATTCTATTTTTAGAAATTGAACCATTTACAGTAGTAAAATCACCACCTAAATACACATAATTACTATCAGCATGAATTGCCCTTACTATATTATTTATATTTGGATTCCAACTTGTAAGTTGCCCTGTTGTGGCATCAATACAAGCAATATTATTTCTAGTAGCAGCACCAACACTGTAAAAAGAACCTCCAGCATATATATTACTTCCCGAAATAGCAATGGTTGAAACAAAATAGGAACTTCCCATTATTCCAACTGCATTTGGATTCCAACTTGTAGCTGTTCCATTCGATAAATTTAAAGCAGCAATTCTACTTCTTGCCGCGCCTCCAATATTTGAAAATAAGCCTCCCACTATTAAAGTTCCATTGGCTAAGGTCAGTGAATTAACAATTCCATCAGCGCTAGCATTAAATGTATTTGCTACAGCATTCAAATAATTCATGGCTGCTAAATAATTGCGTGTGGCTCCTCCTATTATGGTAAACGAACCAGCGGCATATAGTACTGTTCCGCTTAATGCAAAGTCGGTTATTCTTCCATTTGCTCCCATATTATACAAGTCGGTAGTAAAAGCAGGTAATGTAAAACCACATCCATAAGGCTTACTCACTCCGCCAATAGTAGTAAAATCGCCTCCAGCATATAATTTTGTTCCACTAACATATACTTTATATACTGCAGCATTTGCATTGGGATTCCAACTAGTAGCTTGTACAAAAACAGTGTCTACCGCTCCTAAATAATTACGTGTGGCTCCTCCTAATAAAGTAAAACTGCCTCCAAATATAATTTGATCGGCATATAACTGAATTGAATTAACAATACCATTTACATTTGCATTCCATAAATTGGGCGCTCCTGTAAATGAACTTACCTTTGCAACATAATTATTGGATAAGGTTTGAACAGTAGTAAACGCACCTCCTATGTACAAAGAAGATCCATATAATGCCAAGGTATTAACTGCAGCGTTTGGCTCTGGTTTAAAAACTAAATCAACACTATTATCCGATTTTATATGCGCCAAGTTATTAATTGTATAGTTTCCTACACGGTTAAACAAACCTCCTATGAACCAACCTCCGCTTCCATCAGAAATGGTGGTATTAATGGTGCCATCTACTCTTGGTAGATTGGTATTTGCAATGGCTGTTCCAGTATCTATTTGCGCCCCACAACCAGTAACAGGTCCAAAAGCATTAAAATTACCACCAACATATACATTGTTACCATTTTTAAATACCGAATAAACTTCTCCATTTGGACCAGGCAAATTATCCTGAGAACCAAGCTTAGTTACAGCAATAGATGCGGAATGATCTTGATTTCCTACAAAAGAGGAATTGGTTACGTCTACCGAATAAGTTCCAGAATTACATACTGTAATGGAACGCGTAGTGGCTCCCGTTGACCATAAATAGGTTTCGCCTAAGGCTGCGGCTGTTAAGGTGACACATTGACCATCTTTTAAAACAGTTGAACCATTAGTATTAATTAATGTACTCTCATAAAAATTTATTTCACCAAAATCATAAATTGAATTAACATATGAATATGGACCAGGAGATGACGGCTGTAAGCAATTTCCACTTCCAGAATAAGTGGGTGCTGAAACAAAAAAAAGTCTCCAAAATCTAGAAGCAATATTATTAATAGGATAAGAATAAATTCCCAAATTACTTCCAATACAATTTGTATTACTATTCACGTTTCCAACTGTCATTGAAGAATCCATCACGGTGGTCCATGGACCAAGTGAAGATGAACCAGTTTGAAATTGTATACGTAAAGTACCTGTTGCAGGAGAGCGAGTAACCTGACTTTGTATTAATACAATTGATTTTAAAAGCCTAACTTTTTCTAAATCATATGTTATCCAATCCCCTGAACGATATGATCCACCAGAAACTGAACTATTTGCTTTATTGTAACAAATACCATCAACAGTGTTAATTGGAGTTCCCGTTGGATCAGCAAAATTAATTCTCCAACAACAACTACAACTACTTCCAGAATTACCAGCTATTTGACTTATATTACAACCCCATTGGTAACTTGCCATAAAACTAGTTTTGTTCGGAATCAAAGTTTGTCCCCAGCTTTGAAAAGTAAAAAGGGAAATAAAAATAAAAAGTAAATGCTTTTTCATAATTTGTATTTTGTGTTTTAATTAAATTTATAAATTGAATCTGTTTTGTTAAATAAGGTCAAAAACTCAAACTCTTCTATTTAAAAATATGAATTTATTTTGTGTATATTTTAGTAGGTTTATTTCACCTGTAATTATTAAGCAAATAAAAACTATGAAACTGAAGTGGAGTTGCAGTAGGCTGATTTTGAAATTATAATTTCATTAATCTTGCCACTCAAAATTTAGTTTTCCGTTGCTTTCATAAACATAGGTTTCTTTCAATGCATCCCACTTCACAGGAGCCTTCAATTCTGATTTTATAAAACCAATATAATGGTATATTGTTCGTTCGCTAACCCCTGTGCGTGAGGCCAATGCACTTGGTTTTCCTGTTCTTTGTTTTCTAATAAGTTCGTGAATGACAATTATTTTTTTTATATCCATTATTCAATTTTACTTGGCTTATTTTTGTTTGTTTTTTAATTAAACTCAAAACGATTCAAAATAAAATTTGTACTAATTGAAATATTATTTTTTAATTTTGCGGTAGTTCATGAGTGAGAAAAAAATATTAAGTGAGTATAATTTAGCCTTCAATTTTATCAATGGAAACGATGAAGCATTGGGCGAATTATATACGTTATATTATTCTTCATTGATGATGGTAGCTTATAAATACACTCAAAATACCGAAAAGAGTAAAGACATTGTTGGATTGGTATTTGAAAAATTACTAAACTTAACTCCATCCAAACGACAAACCTTTTTTTTGCATCCAGAAAAAGGCATCTATCCATTGCTGTTAAGCATTATAAAAAATAAATCCTTGGATGAAATCAAACAAAACAAACTTCATCAAGAAATAAAAAAACAAATTGAATCAATAACAAGTTATATTAGTACAAATGCTATTTTCGTTCGTTTTGAGGAAGATGCCATCAAACAATTGATTGATTATTTATCAAACAGAGAAAAAGAAATTTTACAATTACACTTACAAGGTTTTAAAAATGATGAAATTGCAATGCAACTAAATATAAGTTACAATACCGTAAGAAATACGCTGCATAGCGCCAAACAGCGTGTTAAAAAATTATGGCAACTATTTATGTAATGACAACAAAAGCAAAACATAGCTATAACGAATTGCTTGATGGTATATTAAATCAGCAAGTTTACTTTTTGGAATATATTAAATCAAACAACTTTGATGAAGATGATTTGATGGGTTTAAAATTGTTTTTAGAAAACAATGACTATGATATAGATGCTTTAAAAAAATTTATATCCATAGAGCCATTAAAAATTAATTCTAAAAGAACAAATTCCATTTATAAAATATATAAAATAGCTGCAATATTTCTGTTAATCATGGGTGTTGGTTATTTTATAAAATTGTCTACTTGCAAGCATCAAAACATGGAAAATTACATGATAGAAGATGCAGGATTTAAAGTGTGGATGAATGCTGCTAGCATCAATGTTGATATAATAAATGGAATGAGTTATTATAAAAACAAAAACTACAGCGAGGCGCTTTCTAATTTTTCGAAAACACAAAACAATGACACTGCATTTTATTATAGTGGAATTAGTTGTATGCAATTAAATCAGTTAAATGAAGCAGAAACATTTTTAAGTAAAGTACCAAGCACATCTGTTTATTACAATCGTGCTACTTATTATATCTCTTTGTGTTATTTATACAATCAACAAAAAAAAAAGGTTTGCAATTATTGAACAAAACCCATTTTAATGAAGCTGTTTTCAATGAAAAAAGAACAGTAATTTTAAAAGATTTCGGGAATCAATAAGCTGAAATTCTGTTTTTAATTTTTATGTCAAAAAAAACCATTGCACTTGTTTTAGCCTTATTCTTTAAATCATTAGTTATAAATGCTGAAACATTACCTCTTGAAATATTTTGGCAAGGTAAAACAGCATTGGCCTTAAAATCTACGCAAGTTATTTTAGATAAAAAAAATAATTATTCAAAGCTTGAATTAGCCAGTAGTTATGATTTTTTAGCAGACTATCATTTAGATCAAGGTCATTACGAAGCAAATTTAAATTTCGCAAATTTGCTTTTTAAAATCAAACATCAAACAAGTTTTGATAGCGCATTTTATTATGCCCGAATAGCAAACTATTACCATTGTTATATTAATCCAGATTCCTCGTTATATTTTTCAATAAAAGCACAACATTGTTTTAAAAACATTAAAAAAATTGGCATTGATTTCAATTCAATTGCACGTTATTACAGTTATTTAGGAAATGCCGCTAGAAACACATCCTTAAGAAGTTTGAACTTTTTAGATTCTGCCATTTTATATAGCAAAAATAATTTTACAAAAGCCATTAATCATAGAAGATATGCTACATTTTTATTAGATGAATTAAGTGGTATTTCAAATGGTAGGAAAATAAAAGTTAATTTTAAACGGGTTTACTTGAATTGCATTGCTCATTTAAAAAATGCAGAAACTTTGGCAACGCTCATATTTCCTAATAAAAAAAGCGATTTGCACAGTAGAATATACGACATGTGGTCGTTAGTAGAACGTATCAATCAAAACAATGCCCTGAGTACCCGTTTAAATGAAAAGGCAAGGACATCTTTAATAGACAAAAATGAAGTTTATAATTTTTTTGAATATGCAGCTAGTTTACATTTAGATGCATCTAATAAATTAAATCAATACCGAGAAAAAAAAGGTGATATCAACTTAGTATATGTAGCAGAAAAATTATTACAAAAATCAATTCCATATTGGGAAGGATTTTTAAAAGAAGAACTTAAGTTTTCGAGTAAAAATTTTGATGACCGATACAATTTAAACCCATATGCAAAATTAAGTACCATTTACTTTGAATTATATAATTACACTCATAAAATTGAATACCTTTATAAAATACAAGGATTAAGTGACATTACTAAAAACACAGATAACAACAGTGATAAAAGAAAATTTTTTAATATTCAATACAATCAACAAACCATCATTAAACTCCAAAAATTAAGTCAGAAAAAAAATTGTGCCATTATCAATTATATTGCTTCATATAATCCAAGTAACTTAATGGCAATAGTTTCATTACCTGATACTACAATGCTCCTATCATGTTCGGGAAATGAATATGCTAAAAATAGCTCTTATGGAGTTCATCTTTCAGGTATTTTTATTATACCAGAAAAGAATTCTTATCCAAAAAATATATTTTTTGATGCCTATAATGATTGTTTTAAAAACATAGATTTTGTTTTACAAAACAAAGGCATTAAAACCATTCATATCATTACACACAGTTCAATCAATGGCTTAAACTTTGATTTAGTTTTAAAAGATACTTTTTCAAATCAAGCATTTAAAGAATCTACTTTAATAAAAAAATACAATATCTTATACCATACCAATGCTAACACTTTATCAAATTATCATAGTGATTCTCCCATTTATACAAGTATTGATATCATAGCTCCTGATTATAAAAAAACAAACTATCCAGAAATCATCTTTGGTAAAACATTCTTAGAAAAAATTAGTGAATTTTTTAAAATAGAAATAAACGAAAAAAGCCACCTACAAGTTTTTTTTCAAAAGAATAAACTCATTCAATTTATTGGGCATATTGAATCTCATGAATTTTCAAATGAACAAATGCTAATTATCAACGACAGTGAAAGTATAAATAGTAATGCTATTTTAAATTATGATTTAACAGGTAGTTCTTATTTGTTAAACGGCTGTGCAAGTAATATTGGTAAAAATGAAATGAATAATAAAATAAATAATTTACCAAATTACATGTTGAATCAAAATGCAACCGCTGTAATTAGTACTTTATGGCCAATTGACGATGAGGAAAATGCTGTGTTTTTAGAGAAATTTTATTACTTCCTTTCAAATGGTTTAGTATCATCAGAGGCATTACGTCAAACAAAACTATATTTTTCAAATAATAATTATCCTGTGTCTATGTGGGGTGCTTATTTATATTATGGCAATGATTTTTATTTAAGAAAAAAAGAAACAAATTATTTTGTTAAGTATTTAAGTATTGGAATATTTTGCATCATTGGACTATTTTTCATTTATATAAAAAAATAAAAGTACATTAATAAAAATTGAAAGATTGAATGATTGAAATCCCGATTAATCGGGAGAAAGATTGAAAGATTAGAAAAACTACTAACATCTATGGTCTAACATCTATGGTCTATCGTCTGAGGTCTATCGTCTATGGTCTATCGGCTAACATTCATCATTCCCCCAAAATTCATCATTCATAATTCATAATTAAAAACTACATTTGCCGCCTTTAAAAAAGTAAATAATAAATGATTTCAGTTGGTAATTTAAGCTTACGATACGGTAAGCGCGTGTTGTTTGAGGATGTAAATGTAAAGTTTGCTCCAGGTAATTGTTATGGTGTAATTGGTGCTAATGGTGCTGGTAAATCTACTTTATTAAAAATTCTATCGGGCGAAATTGAGCCAAGTACAGGTTCTGTTTCTATTACTCCTGGCGATAGAATGAGTGTATTAAGTCAAAATCACTTTGAATTTGATGAGTTCCCAGTTTTACAAACTGTAATCATGGGTAACAAAAAACTTTGGCAAATAATGGAAGAAAAAGATGCCATTTATGCCAAACCCGATTTTAGCGATGCCGATGGACTAAAAGCTGCTGACTTAGAAGGTCAGTTTGCCGACATGGAAGGTTGGAATGCCGAAAGCGATGCAGCAAGTTTGCTCAACGATTTGGGAATAGCTGACGCATTGCACAGCAAATTAATTAAAGATTTGAACGGAAAAGAAAAAGTGCGTGTGCTTTTAGCGCAAGCTCTTTTTGGTAATCCCGATATATTATTATTAGATGAGCCCACCAATGATTTGGATGTGGAAACAGTAACTTGGTTAGAAAACTTTTTAGCCGATTTTCAAAATACAGTAATTGTAGTAAGTCATGATCGACATTTTTTAGATGCTGTTTGTACGCATGTGGCCGATATTGATTTCTCAAAAGTTTCGCTTTACACCGGAAACTATTCTTTCTGGTATCAAAGTAGTCAATTGGCATTGCGCCAAAAAGGCGATCAGAATAAAAAAGTAGAGGAAAAACGCAAGGAATTACAAGATTTTATTGAACGTTTTAGTGCCAATGCTTCTAAAAGTCGTCAGGCTACAAGTAGGAAAAAACTGCTAGAAAAATTAGTAGTGGATGATATACAAGCTTCTACTCGTAAATATCCAGGTATTATTTTTAGACCCGACAGAGATTGTGGTGACCAAATTCTTCGCATTGATAACTTAAGTAAGAAAAACAATGACGGTGAAGTGCTCTTCAAAAACATTTCGTTTAATTTAGATAAAGGCGATAAAGTAGTAATCCTTTCAAAAAATCCAATGGCTATTTCTACCTTTTTTGAAGTAATTATGGGAAATGACACTGCCGAAACTGGCGAATTTGTTTGGGGACAAACTATTACCAAATCATATTTACCAAACGATAACAGCAGTTATTTTAGCGCTGACTATAATTTAATAGATTGGTTACGCCAATATTCTGAAGAAAAAGATGAAACATATGTGCGTGGCTTTTTAGGTAAAATGCTTTTCAGTGGCGAAGAAGTTTTCAAAAAATCAAATGTGTTAAGTGGAGGCGAAAAAGTGCGTTGCATGGTTTCACGCATGATGCTTACCAACGCCAATTGCTTAGTGCTTGACGAGCCTACTAATCACCTAGATCTAGAATCGATTACTGCATTTAATAATGCTTTGATGGAATGGAAACACAATGCTATTTTTACCAGTCATGACCATGAATTTGTGCAAACCATTGCCAATAGAATTATTGAAATTACACCAACTGGCTGCATTGACAAACGCATGACATACGATGAATACATTAACAGCGCAGACATAAAAGAACAACGCGAAATGATGTATTTACAAAAAGGTAAAAAGTAAATTCCTTTAAATAGTATTCTCAAAAAGCTTGATAGTTTCTATCAGGCTTTTTTTATTTTGGGCGTAACCCGCTTCCCATACATAGGCCAACGCTTGCGGGTCGGGCTATTTGTTCCAATCTTTTTTATGCAGCCCGCAAAACCATTACAAAAAAGGATTTCCACTGCTATCCCTTACGCTTGCTTTTCATTAAATAACAGTCGTTTATTAATTGTAAAAAAAACAATTATTTTTTTAATAAATGATTTTTGTAATAAATATTTTTATATTCGAATTACTAAAATATTTCAATTATGATCAAATATTGTACACAAAAAACCTTTATTTCATTTTGTTTATTGTTATTAAGTATATCGTTACTTAAAGCACAAAACATACAAACTTCTACTGTTAATATTATCAATAACTTATCGCACCCAAGTATGAGTTATAACCATACCTCAAGGCTTGGAAAAACTGGCAGTTGCGGAGTAGATACTTTGTATTATCCTTATAATAAAACTACTGCATTTAATGCCATTTCATTAAATGCAAGCACCAGTGGAAATGCATTTGCTCAATGGTATCCAGCTCCCAATGCAATTACTGTTTCTGGCTTCGATTTTTTTGCATGGCAAAGCAGTACTACTCTCAATGCTGTAGTATCATTAACATGCAGAATGTATGCTGCCGGAACCGACTCCATGCCTACAGGTTTACCTTTGGCTTCAGTTACAGTAAATGTAGATTCTAGTTTTGGTGGTGGATTACTTTCAGTTCTTAAAAAGTCAGCGGTGTTTTCTAGTCCTGTTACTACCAGTAATCCTTATGTAATTACGGTGGAAACTACTAGTTCATTAAATGTTTCAATTATTGCAAATAGTTGGACTGCAACTCCTCCAAACGGACGAAGTGAATGGTTAAGTTCAGTAAGAATAGGAACTACTTATATTAGAAGTTATGGAATAAATGTAGGCGGTCCAATATTCAATGCCGATTTTATTTTCTTACCTTATGTAGCTTATTCATTAAATGCAAACTTTACTCGTTCTGCTTGCATTACAGGGTCAAACAATATAACTTTTACCAATACTTCATCCAATGTTTTATTCAATCCATTTTATAGTGTTCGTGCTTTTCAAAACATTCCGCAATTAAGTTGCATGTGGGATTATGGCGACAGCTCAGGAACTTGGTACGCAGTAAATGGATCAAGAACATATAATTATAGAATTCCATATTCAGTAAAATTAAAAGATACATTATATGGCTGGCGAATTGGCTGTGTTGACGAAATTACCTATCAAATACCTGCTGCACCAGCTATTCCAAATGCCTCAAATAATA
>CANGGG010000077.1 GCA_947453415.1 Bacteroidota bacterium
CTTTTAAATTAAATAGCAGTTGCTTTTAAATTGATATTACACGTTTTAAATGCTAATGGGTTGATGGCATTATTCAGCCAATCATTTTCATTTTGTGGAGTTAATATAATTGGCATTCTCTTTTTTGTATTATGTATTTCGGCCATTAGCGGATTAGCTTCTGTAGTTATCATAGAATAAGTTTGTAATAATTCACCTGTGTTTTTGTTCGTCCATTCGCTGTATATACCAGCAAAGGCAAAAGGTTCATCATTGGTCAATGAGATTAAATATTGTTGTTTTTCCTTGCCTTTTTCATCCAACCATTTCCACTCATAAAATCCATCGGCTAAAATTAAGCACCTGTTTTTTACATTGTTTTTAAATGAAGGTAATTCGGTTACGGTTTCAATTCTAGCGTTTAAAGTGCTTGCCCTAAAACTTTCATCTTTTGCCCAAGATGGAATTAACCCCCAATTGAATAATTGAATTTCGAGGTTGTTTTGATTGGTAATGACAGGAGTTTTGGGAAAAGTAAATCCATTAAACCGATCAGCTTTTACTACTAAATCGTTTGTTTTAAGTTTTGCTTTGAATCGTTTTTCTAATGTTTGGGCATCTTTACCTTGTTTTGAATGAAAGCACATGATTGATTAGTTTTTTATAGATTAATAATTGAAAGCATTTGAAATATATAATTTTCAATAAGCATTATTAGAATTATAAGAATTATGTTTGATGCCAATTCAAATATAAAAATAAATTATGAGTAATAACGATATATTTAAAAAATTGCGTGTAGCATTACATTTAAAAAACGATGACATCATTGCTATTTTAAAGTTAGTAGATTTTAAAATTTCTGAAAGTGAATTAGGTGCAATTTTTAGAAAAGACGACCATCCAAATTTTAAACCTTGTGGCGATCAAATTCTTCGTAACTTTTTAAACGGATTGGTCATTCACCTCAGAGGGCCAAGAGAAGACGGACAGAAAGTGGAGTAAAAGTTTTAAGTTTTAAGCGTTTGTTATTCTAGCAATAATTTAAAGAAAGAGTTTTCAATTTTTAAAGTGTAAAATCCTTTAGAGTAATTAGTTACATTCATAGTTAAAATAGTTGAATTCATGGTTTTTGAATCAATTAGTTTACCCGAAAAGTCGAATAATTCTACTATAAATTCTTTTTCAGATCCGTAATATTCTATCGTAATATTTTCGTTGGCTGGATTAGGATAAATGCTGATTTTATTCTTTTTATTTAACTCAGCAATGTTAACATGAGATGTATCGGGAGGAATTGTATCTATTGGAGTTACGTACTTTATTTTGTTTAATAAAAACTTACCATAAATAGGAAAATGGTCTGATGTATTATTACTAAAATTGCTAATAAATTGCCCCAGATTATCTAATACTCCCATGCTTTGTTTTACATAAAACGAATCCATTCGTGGTGAAATTAGCATATGGTCTATAAATCCATTGATAAAAGCATAACTACTTTTTCCAGCATCGGCTAGGGGTTTAGTGGTGAAATTATATTTAGCATCTAATAATTGCTTAAATGGTGTGCTGTCAATTCCATTGTGAATTGAATAATCAAGCCGATCATTCCAATCGCCAAGTATGAAATATTTTTTATTTAAAAGTGTGGATTCAATAAAAATTTTCAAAGCATCGGCAGCTCTTCTTCTTCTGTTGTATGATTCTAGTTTTCCAGCAGCGGTGGCATCGCTATTAGCTTTTAAATGCACTACTATAAAATACATGGTGTCAATTTTCAAACTGTCGCCTTTGGTGGCAAGCGTTACCATTAAAGGCTGTCGGCTGGCAAAATCATAATTGCTGCTTGCTAAAATATGTTCTGCATTGATAAAATTAAACATACTTTTTTTGTAAAACAAACACATTTTTTGAGTTTGAGTAAATGAACTGTTTACACTTGAATAATTAGGTAAACTATTGGTTAATGAAATGAACGAAGTAGGATTACTCATTTCCTCCAAAGCCAAAACATCTAAGTCTGTTTTTTCAATTACTGCTTTTACATTGTTAAATTGTAAGGTTTCGTCAGTTGGGCCATAACCAGAATCGCCAAACCATTCAATATTCCAAGCGGCAACTTCTAGTATAGTATCATTACCAATTTTAGGTATATTTTGACCAAAAATAAAAAAAGGAAAGATGGAAAATAGCAGTAAAAATGATTTCATTGAATAGCCTATAATTTTTTTAACTTTAAAATCTATTTGTTTTTTATTGCCATCAATGTGTTAAGCAATAAGCCAACGCGTGTCATTGGGCCAACGCCACCGGGAACCGGAGTAATAAAACTTGCTTTTGTTGCAGCGCTGTTAAAATCTACGTCACCTATTAGTTTATATCCTTTTTCAGAATCATCGTCTACTCGGGTAATACCAACATCTATCACCACTGCACCTTCTTTTATCATTTCTGCTTTAACATAATTAGGAATTCCCACAGCGGCAATAACTATATCAGCTTTTTGAGTAAATGAATTGATGTCGATAGTTTTACTGTGGCAAATTGTTACTGTACAGTTTTTACCAAGCATTAATGCAGCCATAGGTTTTCCAACAATATCGCTACGGCCAATAACTACACAGTTTTTACCTGAAGTTTCTATTTTGTAATATTCTAATAATTTAATAATTCCAAAAGGAGTAGCAGGTAAATAACAAGGCAATCCTTTGAACATCAAACCAACATTATAAGGATGAAAACCGTCCACATCTTTTTTCCAGCTAATGGTTTCGGTTACTTTCTTTTCGTTAATATGTTTTGGCAATGGAAGTTGAACAATTAAACCATCAATTTCAGTATTATTATTAATTTTTTCAACTTCTATAAGTAATTCTTCTTCAGTAATTGTAGCGGCAAAACGAAGAACTGTTGAATCGAAACCAACTTCTTCACAATCCTTTTCTTTGGCATTTACATAAGTCATACTGGCACCATCGGCACCTACTAAAATAGCAGCCAAATGAGGTCTTTTAAATCCTTGATTGATTAAACTTTCTACTTCAGCTTTTATTTCTTTTTTTATTTGCTTTGCAACTAAAATACCGCTTAAAATTTCCATGGTTTTTAAATTATATTATTAATGTTTTATTTTTCCGTTGGTAATATTTTTTCTGTAACGTAGATTAAGCATTTCTACCAATATACTGAAAGCTAATGCAAAATAAATATAAGATTTTTCAACATGAATATCAAATGCTTCAACTGTTAAAAGTCCCCCAATCATTAATAAAAACGCCAATGCTAATATTTTCATGGAAGGATTATCATTAATAAAATCACCTACTTTTTGAGCAAAAACCATCATTACAATCATTGAAATAATTACAGCTATAATCATAATTTCAATATGATCAGAAATGGCAACTGCTGTTAGAATACTATCAAATGAAAAAACAATGTCGATTATTACTACTTGCATTACAACATTCCAAAACGATTTATATGTTTTTGTGGAAATTTCTTCAGCTTCTTTCTCCAGCTTCTCATATATTTCAATTCCACTTTTGTATATTAAAAACACTCCACCAACTAGCAGAATCAAATCTCTCCAACTAAATCCAATACCGAAAATAGTTATAAAATCATCCACTAAATCATGCACTATTTTATTAATAAAAAACAATAAAATAATACGAATAAATAAAGCTAAAAACAAACCAATTCTTCTTCCTTTAAGTTGTTGAATTCTTGGAAGTTTACTGGTAATTATTGATATAAAAATAATATTATCTACGCCAAGTACTATTTCTAAAATGGTAAGGGTTAAAAGGCTTAGCCATGCCTCTGGAGATGTAAAAAATTCAATCATAGTTTATTATTAAGTATATTGTTTTTTGATGCGCGAATTTAAGGTTTTTTTGCAATTATTTTTGCCCAATTTCATTATTTATATATTCAATAATATTAGACATTTCATTTGGTTCATACCAATTTAAATCAAGCTCTCGTTTAAACCAAGTTACTTGTCGTTTAGCATAATTTCGTGAATGTTGTTTAATGAGTTCAATGGCTTTTTCCAATGAAATATTACCATCAAAAAAGCTAAAAATTTCAGAGTAACCAACTGTATTTAATGCATAATTATGTCTAAATTCAATCATTTGTTCGCATTCCTTCAGTAATCCATTTTCCATCATTGCATCTACTCTTTTGTTTATTCTATTATATAAAATTTCACGGTCGGTATTCAAACAAATTTTGATTGTTTTAAAAAATCTTGGAGCTTTTATTTGTGTTGATATAAAAGTTTTATTTTGTTCCTCTATTTCAATGGCTCTCATTAAACGTTGAGGATTTTGTGTATCTATTTTCTTGTATTTATAAGGATTCAGCGCTTGCAGTTTATTTTGTAAATAACCAATACCATTTGTTTCATAATCATTGATAATAGATTTTCTTAAATTCTCATTTAATGGCGGCATTTCATCTAATCCTTCCCATAAGGCTTTAATATATAAGCCACTTCCTCCAACTAAAATTACCATATCTTTTTCTTTGAATAATTCTGCTAAAAGTTTTAATGCATCCCTTTCAAAATCACCAGCTGTGTATGTATCAACTACACTTTTGTTGTTGATAAAATAATGCTGAACTTGTTTCAATTCTTCCACACTTGGCTTTGCAGTACCAATGCTAATTTCTTGATAAAATTGCCTTGAATCTGCCGAAAGAATTACCGTTTGATAATATTTGGCCAACTCAATGGCTAATGCTGTTTTGCCAATTGCAGTTGGCCCCACTATGCTAATTAAATACTTTTTATTTGGCGAGTTCAAAATGGATAATTCAATTGAAATTTTTTGCAAATTACACTTTATATATTTATAAAATCAATTAGTAATAACCAATCAACCAATCCAACCATTAAACCAATAATTAGCTTACCTTTGCACTTATGCAAAAAAATTTAAATGTAATTCATGAAAAAACATTGGCTAATCTATCAATTACTATGTTTAATGAAATGCAAACAGAGGTCATTGAAAAAGCTGAAACCAGTAAAAATATCATGGTTATAGCCCCAACGGGTTCTGGTAAAACACTTTCTTTTTTAATTCCAATTCTTACTAATTTATCAACGGAGAAAAAAGGCGTACAAGCTTTAATAGTAGCGCCATCACGTGAATTATCATTACAAATAGAACAAGTTTTTAAAGCAATGAAAACTACTTTTAAAGTAAGTTGCTGTTATGGCGGACATTCATTTAAAATAGAACAAAATAGTTTATCAGAAGCGCCAGCAGTTATTATTGGAACTCCTGGAAGATTGGCCGACCACATTGAACGTAAGTCATTTGACCCAACTACTATTGAAACTGTAGTTTTAGACGAATTTGATAAATCACTTCAAATGGGCTTTCATGAGCAATTGAAAGTAATTTTCTTTGCTTTAAATAAAAGTCAAAAACACCTATTAACATCAGCTACAAGATTAGTAGAATTACCAAATTTCTTACCTTTTTTAAGTGTTGAAACCTTAGATTATCAGCATCAAGAAGTAGAATCAAAGTTAAAACTAAACTTAGTAAAAACTAAAAGCACTGAAAAAGTAGAAACACTGATGCGTTTAATTGCGGGCTTTAACCAAGAAGTTTGTTTGATTTTTTGTAACCATAAAGATGCTGTAAATAGAATTAGTGGCGTTTTGGATAAATATACTTTTGCCCATGGTGTTTTTCATGGCGATTTAGAACAAATAGACCGTGAAAAAAATCTAATAAAATTTAGAGGTGGTGCCTGCAATGTATTAATAGCAACTGATTTGGCCGCTCGTGGATTAGATATTCCAGAAATAAAACATGTAGTTCATTACCAAATGCCAGTTCATTACGAAGAGTTTGTGCATAGAAACGGACGCACAGCCCGAATGCATGCAAATGGGGAAGCTTATTTGGTTTTGGCCGAAGATGAAACTTTACCAATTTACATGCATAAAAAAGATTTCAAGGAAATTACTTTACCCGAAAAACTAACATTGCCCGCTCCGCCAACATTTGTTTGTTTGTATATAAGTGCTGGTAAAAAAGATAAAATTAGTAAAGGAGATATTGCAGGTTTATTGATGAAAAAAGGTGAGCTAACAGGTGAAGATTTAGGTTTAATTACCATTTTAGATCATTCATCATATGTTTCGGTTAACAGAAATAAAATGAAAGTTTTGTTACTGAAATTGAAAAATGAAAAGCTAAAGAAAATAAAAGTAAAAATAGAAGAAGCTTCTTAAGGACAGGCCTATGTATCTGCCCAGAAGTTTTAAAATTCAAATATTTCCTCACAAAAAAAGCGCTTGATTTCAAAACCAAGCGCTTTTTTTATAATTATTTGTAGTATTACAATTTCACTAATTTTTTAGTCAATTTTTGTTTGTCGTTTATAAATGTAACAAAATACTGGCCAGCTGGAAGCTTTGATATATCAATGTCTAACACATCTTTTCTGAATGTATTATCAATTGTTAAAATTTCAGAACCCATGATATCTATTACTTTAATTTGTGCTACTTGATTGGTGTTTTCTACAAAGAAATTTTCTTTTGCAGGATTCGGGTAAAGGAATAAATTAGCATTTGAAAAAACATTTTTTATAGCAGTAGGATTGTTAACTTTAACAAATAATTTAAACCACTCGCTTGAACCTGGAGTTACAATTAATATTTTATATAAACCTCCAACAGAACCTGATTTTATAATACCTCCATCTTTTGGAAGATTTATCAATTCATCATCAAAGTATATTTCACTAATTTTTTTAATAGTTGTGCAATCATTGTTTTTCAATAATTGAAAACTTAAACTATCTGATTCAGAATTAACTTCAATATAAATAATACCGTTTGAAATCGTTGAATTCACTGCTTTCCATGAATTATTTTTTACGGAAAAAAGGAATTGCGCATCGCAATTAGAAGCCAATAATAATTTGCCTGAAAATACAAAAATGAGTACTAAAAATAGATTTTTCATACAATTAATTGATTATTTGATATAACAAATGAAACAAAAAAAATTGATATAATTAATTTTCATGAAATAAATTTCAAGAAAATTGCAAACAAAGTTTTGAAAATGTAGTACAAACGAAAAAATTAATCGAATGACTGAGTAGGGCGAGCCGATAAATCGCGAATTGCTTCGTAGTCAGATTCACTTATATCATTGAAAAAGTAATTGATAGGATTCACTTTTCTTTCGCCTTTTATTACTTCATAATGTAGGTGAGGCGCTGTTGAGGTGCCAGTGTTACCAACATATCCAATCAATTCACCACGTTTTACTTTTTGACGTTCAAAAACTTCTATGCTACTTAAATGTCCGTATAAACTTTTATAACCAAAACCATGATTGATAATTATATGATTGCCATAACCTCTGCCTTCATATTTAGCAAAACTAATTGAACCATTTCCAGTTGCGTAAACTGGTGTTCTAGTTGGTGCTGTAAAATCAATACCTGAATGCAATTTGGTGGTTTTATAAATTGGATGAATTCTATAACCAAAACCAGAAGCAATGCGCTTTAAATCTTTATTTGCTATTGGTTGAATTGCGGGAATTGAAGCTAAAAAATCACTTTTATTATCTGCTAATTTCTTTAATTCATCAAACGATTTAGTTTGAATACTTACTAAACTAGAAATATTTTCAACTTTCTTACTTAAATCATTGATAACTTCTGCATCATCAAAACCTTCGGCTAATTTATATTTTTTATCGTTTGGATTAAACTTTGGTTTAAAGTTAACAGGATCGGCTTCAAAAATACTTCTATAAATTTTTGCATCTCTATCTTGTAACTCTCCAAGCACCGTACTGAGCTCTCCAACACGCATTTGAAGTCTGCGTAATTGTTCTTTATATTGTATATTTTCGCGAACTAATATTTTTTCTTTAGGGGAATCAATAAAGCTATATAGTGCCAAAACCATAATTGCACCTGATACTAACGAGGCAGATAGAAACCCAAAAACGCGCCAAATTACCGTGGTAAAACTGGTGCGAACTTTTTCAAAGTCGAGCTTATTTGGATTATAAAAGTATTTTATCTTTGCCACGCTTTTTTATTATGAATAAAAAATATTATTTTGAAGCCTTGCTTCAACTTTTAATATTTTAATTTAGCATGAGGCGAAAATATTAATTTAAACCAATTTTTTAGCATTACCATTACAAGAATTTTTATAACTTACATGACATCAGCAGAAATACGCAAACAATTTTTAGATTTTTTTGAAAGTAAAGGGCATACAATTGTTCAATCGGCTCCAATTGTAGTGAAAAACGATCCAACTTTAATGTTTACCAACGCAGGTATGAACCAATTTAAAGATTGGTTTTTGGGAAATGAAACACCAAAATTTAAACGTGCCGTTGATACTCAAAAATGTTTGCGTGTTAGTGGAAAGCACAATGACTTAGAAGAAGTAGGTGTGGATACATACCACCATACCATGTTTGAAATGTTAGGAAATTGGAGTTTTGGAGATTATTTTAAAAAGGAAGCTATTGAATGGGCATGGGAATTATTGGTTGATGTGTATCAATTACCTAAAGATAGACTTTACGTTACCGTTTTTGAAGGTGATGCCAAAGAAGGTTTGGCTTTTGATCAAGAAGCTTTTGATAATTGGAAATTATACATTGCCGAAGACAGAATTTTAAACGGAAACAAAAAAGATAATTTTTGGGAAATGGGCGATACAGGCCCATGTGGCCCTTGTTCTGAAATTCATATTGACTTACGTCCTGATGCTGAACGTGCTTTAATAGATGGAAAAACTTTAGTCAATAACGACCATCCGCAAGTGATAGAAATTTGGAATAATGTGTTCATGGAATTTAACCGAAAAGCAGATGGAACTTTAGAAAATTTACCTGCCCAACATGTAGATACAGGAATGGGTTTTGAGCGATTAGTGCGTGCAATTGAAGGTAAAACCAGTAATTATGATACCGATGTTTTTGTGCCAACCATTCAATTCATTGAAAATTTTTCGAATATAAAATACCAATTTAGCGATAGCAAACAAGACATTGCCATGCGTGTAATGGCTGATCATATTCGTGCCATCAGTTTTGCCATTGCCGATGGGCAATTGCCAAGCAATAATGGTGCGGGTTACGTAATTCGTAGAATTTTACGCAGAGCGGTACGTTACCAATATCAGTTTTTGGGAATCAAAGAACCGTTTATGTGTAAATTGACTTTATTGATTGCAGAAAGTTTTAAAACTGTATTTCCTGAATTGCATGCGCAAAAAGATTTTGTAAGCAAAGTAATCAAAGAAGAAGAAGTTGGTTTTTTAAGAACCATTTCTAATGGAATGGCTATTTTGAATACTAAATTTGATACTGAAGAAAAAGTAATTTCTGGAGATTTTGCATTTCAATTATCAGATACTTTTGGTTTCCCATTAGATTTAACTCAATTAATTGCTAGAGAAAATGGATTTACAGTAGATGAAGCAGGTTTTCAAAAAGCATTAGAAGAACAGAAAGCACGTTCTCGTAAAGCAACTGAGTTAACAACCGATGATTGGGTTTTAATAGGTGAGGAAACACCAACTGTTTTCCTTGGTTACGACCAAACAGAGGCTGAAATTCAAATTATCAAATACCGAAAAGTAAAAGCCAAAGGAAAGGAAAGTTATCAATTGGTTTTCAACCAAACACCATTTTATCCTGAAGGTGGTGGGCAAATTGGTGACGCTGGTTTTATTGGAAATATTAACGATAAAATCGAAATCATTGACACCAAAAAAGAAAACAATTTAATCATACATTTCTGTGAAGAATTACCAGAAAACATTGCGGCTAGCTTCACTGCGATTGTTGATACAAGCAAGCGAAAATTAACAGAAAACAACCATTCAGCTACACATTTATTACATGCCGCTTTGCGTCAAGTTTTAGGTACACATGTGGCACAAAAAGGTAGTTTGGTAAACAATGAAAATTTACGTTTCGATTTTTCTCATTTCTCGGCCATGACCAAAGAGGAAATAGCAAAAGTGGAGCAAATTGTGAATCAAAAAATACGTGAAAACATAGTTTTAGATGAACGCAGAAGTGTTCCGATTGAAGAAGCAAAAACACTAGGTGCTATGATGCTTTTTGGCGAAAAATATGGAGATTCAGTTCGTGTGATCACTTTTGATGAACAGTACAGTAGTGAACTTTGCGGTGGAACGCATGTAAAAGCTACCGGACAAATTGGATTGTTTAAAATAGTAAGTGAAGCTGCTGTGGCAGCTGGAGTACGCAGAATTGAAGCCATTACAGCTGATGCTGCCCAAGAGCTAGTTGATAGTTGGCAGATATCAATTGAAAGTTTAGAAAAAACTTTTAGTTCAAAAGACATTTTAAAATCAGTGAACCAATTAATCAATGAAAAAGCTGATTTGTTGAAGAAATTAGAGCTTTTTGAAAATGAAAAAACCATTACGTTGAAAAACGAATTGAAAGGTAAAATAATTGCAAAAGAATCAACCAATCAACTTATTC
>CANGGG010000078.1 GCA_947453415.1 Bacteroidota bacterium
CCTACAGCCGAAATAGCAGTGATGGGTGCAAAAGGTGCTGCTGAAATTATTTTCAAAAAAGACATTGACAAAGCCGATGACCAAGTTGCTGCATTAGCTGCAAAGGAAAAAGAGTATGCCGATATTTTTGCAAATCCATACCGTGCCGCAGAACGAGGATTCATTGATGAAGTTATTTTTCCGGAAGAGACACGAAAAAAGCTTATCAAAGCGTTTAAGATGTTAGAAAATAAAGTAGTGAATTTACCAAGAAAAAAACACGGAAATATTCCGTTGTAAATGTTGAATGTTAAATGTTGAATTTTGAATTGATTCGTTAACAAAATATATTAAAAAGTAAATTTAAAACATTATATTTGATAGATGATTAAGCATGTTGCAAAATATAAACTAGGCGAAGAACCTGAAACCGATTTAGCATATTGGTTAACAAAAACACCTAATGAAAGATTAGCTGCACTTGAAAAAATAAGACAAAATTATATAACGTTTTTTTTGAATGGAAATAAGTCAAGACTTCAAAGAGTTTATACAGTTGTTAAATAAAAACAATGTAAAATATTTAGTTGTTGGAGGATATGCAGTTGCAATGCATGGCTTTCCACGCTATACAGGTGATATAGACTTTTGGGTTAATCCTGATAAAGAAAATGCTGAAAAACTCGTCAAAACTTTATTCGAATTTGGTTTTGGAAGTTTAGACATTAGTATCAATGATTTTACAAAAGAAAATTCAATAGTTCAACTTGGATTTCCACCCGAAAGAATAGATATTATAACATCTGTAGATGGTTTAACATTTGATGATTGTTGGAAAGAGAAAAAAGAGGTTGTTTCAGAAGAAATATTAATTGACTATATTTCATTGCATCATTTAATAATTAATAAAGAAGCTTCTGGAAGAGATAAAGATCTTCTAGATTTAAAAAATTTACCTGTCGATTTAAATAAATAATATTAATGAAAATATTTTATTCAACATTCATTTTAGCACTAGCTATTTCATTCAATTTGTCAGCGCAAAATGGTGGCGTTTACGATGATTTTATATACAATAACACCAAACCAATTGAGCGCAAAGTAAGCAGTGTGGTTAGCCATGTAACAGTATTTAACAGCCAAGCACAAGTTACTAGAACTGCAAAAATAAACTTGGAGGCTAGTGGTGTTTTCAATATTGTTTTCGATAAACTTTCGCCATTCATTAACATGAATAGTTTGGAAGTAAAAGCCAATGAACATTTAACTATTTTATCGGTAAGCAGCAGGAATGATTTGTTGAATAAAAATGAAAAGCCAGCTGATATTATTTTATTAGAAGATTCATTGGAGAATATCAATGCGGCACTTGCCGATTTTAAAGCGGATAAAGAAACAATAGTTCATCAAAAAGATTTGATGTTGGCCAATAAAAATGTGGGCAGTAACCAAACTGGAGTAAAGTATGATGAGTTGGAAGATTTGATGAATTTATACCATAAAAAATTAGATGATTTTAAAGTAAATTGGTTTCGATTGAGTAAATTAGAAACTAAATATTATTCTTATAAAAATGCCGTAGAGCAACAATTAGCAGCTTATAATAATGGAAAATTGACTTTGAATAATGAAGTTATTTTAACTGTAAAATCGGATAATAAAGTGCAAGATGCACAAATAGATTTAAGTTACTTGGTTGGAAACGTAAGCTGGCAGCCGTTTTACGATATTAGAATAAAAGACAATAAAAGCAATGTTCAGTTTTTTTTGAAAGCCAATATTACACAAAGCACTGGCGAAGATTGGAACAATGTGAGCCTAAAACTAACTACTGCAAATCCTGCTGAAGGTGGCATAAAACCTGAGTTACAAACAAATTGGTTGGGATTTTTTACAAGAAGAGATTATGTGCAAGAAGTACAAATTGTGGGTAATAGAGATATGTTAATAGATGCAGATGAACCAACACAAAAAAGCATTAAATCAAAATGGGCAAATTCAACTGTTACTCAAAACATGTTCAATACAGAATTTGAAACCAACATAGCTTATACAATTCCAAGCGATAATCAAAACCACCAAGTTGATTTAACCAGCTTTGCACAAAGTGCAATTTATGGTTATGCAGTAGTGCCAAAATTAAACAAAGAAGTATTTGTTACTGCGCAAGTTTTAGCCAACGATTTAATCAATCAAATTAGTGGTGAAGCCAATGTTTATTTTGATGGAACATTTACCGGAAAAACAATTGTTAGTCCAACTGCTAACGATACTTTACTGCTTACTTTAGGAAAAGACAAACGCATACAAGTGGAAAGAAATAAGTTGAAAGATTATAGTTCGAAATCGTTTTTTGGTAGTACAAAAAAGGAACAAACTACGTATGAAATTAAAGTAAAAAACACACACAAAGAAACAATACTTTTAACCATTGAAGATCAAATTCCGGTATCGAATAACAGCGAGATAGAAGTTAAATTATTGGAATATGAAGGCGCAACTTACGATGTAAATACAGGAAAATTAACATGGAAAATGGAATTGAAAGCCGATGAAAGTAAATCGGTGAAATTTGGTTTTGAAGTTAAATTTCCAAAAGATAAACCATTAACAGGATATTAGCACCTGGCTACTAGCAGCTAGCAAAATGGATAAGTAAAAAATATTTTATATAAAACTGAACTACATAGAAACATAGAAAACATAGTTTTTAAATTGTAAACAATCTTTGTTATATAAGTAATCTGTGAAAAAAGTTATTGGTCAGGAGACACAACAACGGATGTATGCTTTTATCTAAGATATCCTCGGTAAAACTTTTATCAAAACTATCTCAATCTAATTCTTCTACCTCGTTTTATTTTTGTCTTTTTCGAAATATTATTTAAACGAGCTAAACGTTTAACAGAAACGCCATATTCTCTAGCTATTTTATACAAGGTATCACCTTTGCGGGCTTTTACATACTTTGGAGTCTTTAGTTTTAGCTTAGCTGATTTTACTTCATATAAATGCTTGAAACAGCTTTTATCAATTTGTAATGAATCAGACAAAAGCGAGCCAGAAGGAAAATGAACGAGCTTATTAGGATTAATTTTTTCACCTTTAAACCTTACCTCAAAATGTAAATGCGGACCAGTAGATCGGCCCGTACTTCCTGCTAAACCTATAATATCGCCAGCAGTCACATGTTGACCAATATAACAAAGCAATTGCGAAAAATGAGCATATAAAGTTTCTAAGCCATTATCGTGTCTGATTAAAACCATGTAACCATAATCAGCACTTTTTTTAGCAATTCTAACTACACCTGCAAAAGCTGCATAAACAGGATCACCAATATCCATTCTTACATCAACTCCAAAATGAAACTTGGCTCTTCTCCCCCATCGCCTGAAACCAAAGGTAGAACTTAAATCGCCAATTGCAGGTGGATGAAAACCACAACCATCAGTAACCAACGATAGCACAACGGTATCGTTCATTGTTTTTAAGTCTGATTGATAAGGATTAATAACTACCGTATCCCAAAAATTATAATACCTATTTGCTGGCGCATTACTGGTATCAAAGGTAAAATCACGAGGACGTAAAAAGTCCCAATAGGGACCATTTGTTTCTATGATGATACTATCAAATTCGATAGACTCTTCATCCACTTCATCTTCCTCTTCAGAATCTATTATTTCATTACTATCGGGTGAAATAATTTGCACTTGGCTAAATGCATTGTTTGAAACAAAAAAAACAAAACAAAGAATAAAAAAAACAGTAACTTTCTTAAACATTTATATAAAATAAAATCAGTAATAAAATTACTGAATAGGTAAAACAATTGTTGAATAAAATAATTTTCCTTAAAAATTAGAAAACATATTTTAGTTTTCAAAAATAATATAAAAAAGAGGATAAAATATTGGTGGTATAACTTGTGAGTATAATTAATTATTCGTTTATAATTCCCTTACCTTCTCTTACTAAAACAATTTCATCGGAGCTACAATCAAATATTGTAGAAGGAATATTACCTCCGTTACCACCATCAATTACAGCATCAACAAAGTTTTCAAACTTATCATGAATTTCTTCAGGATCGGTCATGTATTCAATAATATCATCATCATGATGAATAGACGTAACCACTAAAGGAGAGCCAATTTCTTCTACTAATAATTGTGCAATTACATTATCAGGAACACGAATTCCAATTGTTTTTTTATTACCCTCAAAATATTTTGTTACACTGTTAGTTGCTTTTAAAATAAATGTAAATGGACCAGGTAAATTATTTTTCATTAGCCTAAATACACTTTTATCGAGTGAAGAAGTATAATCGCTTAAATGACTTAGACTAGCACATAACAATGAAAAATTAACTTTATCAGGTTTCTTGCCAACAATTTTACACATTCGTTCAATAGCTTTTTTATTATCGAGTTTACATGCTAATGCATAAATGGTATCTGTAGGAATTATTACAACACCATTATTGTTTAAAATATCAACAGCTTTTTTTAAGTCTCTTGAATTTGGGTTTTTGGGATGTAATGAAATAATCATAATTTATAATCAAACAAAAATAAGGCTTAAAAACAAAAAAGCCTCATCAAAAATTTTGATAAGGCTTTTTTATAAAAAAAGTAAAAACTATTTCTTTTTACCAGCTGCTTTTTTTGCAGGAGCTGCTTTCTTAGGAGCTGCTTTCTTAGGAGCTGCTTTTTTTGCAGGAGCGGCTTTCTTAGGAGCCGCTTTTTTTGCAGGAGCTGCTTTCTTAGGAGCTGCTTTTTTTGCTGGAGCTGCTTTCTTAGGAGCTGCTTTTTTTGCTGGAGCTGCTTTCTTAGGAGCTGCTTTTTTTGCTGGAGCTGCTTTTTTAGGAGCTGCTTTTTTTGCTGGAGCTGCTTTTTTAGGAGCTGCTTTTTTTGCTGGAGCTGCTTTTTTAGCTGCTACTTTTTTTGCTGGTGCTGCACTTTTTGTTGGTGCTGCTTTTTTTGTTTTTTTAGCTGTTGCCATAATTATTTAATTATTTAATTTGATTACGAAAACAAAGTTATGATAGAACATTATAAAGTCAAGCATTTGAAAATTTATTTATATAATTTTTTAAAAAAAATAAAAACTTATCTGTTAATAAGTGAAATACAAAAGCTTGAAGATATCAATGTTTATTAATATCTATAAGAATCATAATTTTATAAATTACTGTTATTAACTCTTAAAAAAATTATGAACTTATTATAAACAAATCTATATGATTTTAAAAAAAAATATTAATTTTAATATATATCAACAGCTGTTAGCTATTGATTTTAAAAGGCCTCACAACGATTGATAAAAATACATTTCATAAAAATAAAAAATAAAAAAAATAAAATGTATTTCAAACTTTATATAAAATTTAAAACAATTTTACATAAAATGAGTAGTATAAATTATACATATTGATGATAAAATAAAAATAATAATTTATAAAATGTAACATGAATATAAAATAAATTATTTGTAATGTTGAACCAACATAATTATAACAGCATAATTATATATTTATAACAAATTATGAAAGCAGAGATAATAACAATAGGTGATGAATTATTAATAGGACAAGTAATAGATACAAATAGTGCTTGGCTTGGCCAACAGCTGAGTTTATTGGGCATTAGCTTGTACCAACGTACTGCATGTGGTGATAGTAAAGAACAAATATTAGCCTGCTTACATGATGCTGAATTACGTAGTGATATAATTATTTTAACTGGAGGATTAGGACCGACAAAAGATGATATAACAAAGAAAACATTGTGTGAATATTTCAATACGAATTTAGTTACTGATGAAAAAGTTTTAGCATGGGTTACTCATATTTTTCAAATGAGAAAAATGCCAATGCTTGATATCAATTTACAACAAGCATTAATACCATCAAATAGCAAAACATTATGGAATAGAAGCGGTACTGCTCCAGGAATTTGGTTTGATGTAAACAATAAAATATTTATTTCATTGCCTGGTGTTCCATTCGAAATGAAAGTAATTTTTGATGAAGAAGTGATTCCTTTATTGAAACAAAAATTTGAACTTCCTACTATCTATCATAGAACATTACAAACATGTTCAATTGGTGAAAGTTTTTTAGCAGAAAAAATAAAAGATATAGAAAACAATTTACCAAGTTATATCAAGCTTGCATATTTGCCATCTGTTGGCACTGTAAGGCTTAGACTAAGCGCACATGGAGACAATAAAGAAAAATTAATTCATGAAGTTAGTCAAATTTGTAATCAGTTTTATGAAAGAATTGGTGAATATATATATGGTGAAGACAATGATAATTTAAGTGAAGTAGTAGGTAAATTATTAAAAGAAAAAAACAAAACTTTAGCAACTGCTGAAAGTTGTACTGGTGGATTTATTGCACATCAAATAACTTCTATAGCTGGAAGTTCATCTTATTATAAAGGAAGTATTATTAGTTATGATAATAAAATAAAAACACTTGAATTAAATGTTAGTGATGTAATTTTAAAAAATGATGGCGCTGTTAGCGAAGCATGTGTTAAACAAATGGCGCAAACTATTCTTAATAAATTTGATGTAGACTATGCTATTGCAACAAGCGGAATTGCTGGACCTGACGGAGGCTCTGAGGAAAAACCTGTAGGTACAGTTTGGATTGCTATTGCAAACAAAAATGAAATAATTGCTAAGAAATATAACATGGGGGATAACAGAGAAAGAACCATTTTAAGAACTAGTTTAATGGCTCTTGATATGTTAAGGAAAATGATTTTGTAAATTATGAATTATGAAGTATGAATTATGAAGTATGAATTATGAAGTATGAATTATGAAGTATGAAGTATAAAGTATAAAGTATAAAGTTTTATTTAAATAGAAACAGCCCGATGATAGATGCAAAAAAAATGTTAGATTTTGAATGATTTATAAAGCTAACATTTGTTCATTTGTTATAATTTGTTTTCCTGTTTTATTATTTGAAACAGCTAAACAATACATGGCTTTTGCTACTTGTTTACTTTCTATAGCAGCATATTTTTCCATACTTCCAAACATTAATTTTGAAAATGGTTTCATGATCATTTGCATGATTTTTTCGCCTAATCTAAATTCATTTCTATTTCCTAATAATAAAGATGGTCGAAATATATAAAACGAATTGAATCCAATATTTTGAATAGCATTTTCCAATTTCCCTTTTACACTATTATAAAACACTTTTGAGTTTGCATTGGCACCTAATGCTGTTACTAAATAAAAATTGCTTGCACCATTTTTATGTGATTCAATTGCTAGGTTTAAACAATACTGAAAATCTACTTTATAAAATTCATTTTGTGAACCTGCTTTTTTTATGGTTGTTCCCAAACAACAAAATACATCATCACATTTTAAATGATCAGCTATTGATTGTAGGTTATTATAATCAACTATAACTTGTATAAGTTTTGGCGATTGAAAAGGAATTTCATTTCTTACCAATGCTACAATTTTATTGTAATGATTACTTTCTAATAAATTATTTAATAATTGGCTTCCAATTAAACCCGTTGCACCTGCTATAATTGCCGTTTTCATTTTATTTTATCCTTTTAAATATTATTTACAAATAAAAGTAAAAATATTAGGACAAAATGATAACATTTATGAAATGATAATTTTATTATTGTACCATCAACAAATCAATCAATAAATCAATAAATCAATAAATCAACAAATCAACAAATCAACAAATCAACAAATCAACAAATCAATAAATCAATAAATCAATAAATCAATAAATCAATAAATCAATAAATCAATAAATATGTCATATAACCACGAAATAGACTACCGAATTTTTGGTAGTGAAATGCAATGTGTAGAAATTGAATTAGACCCTAATGAAACTGTAATGGCAGAACCAGGAAGTTTCATGATGATGAATGATGGCATTCAAATGCAAACCATTTTTGGTGATGGAAGTGAACAAACTGGTGGCGTTTTGGGTAAAATATTTAGTGCAGGCAAACGCCTTTTAACTGGCGAAAGTTTATTCATGACTGCTTATACAAATATTGGTCAAGGAAAAAAGCAAGTTACATTTGCAGCTCCATATCCAGGTAAAATTATTCCATTAGATTTGTTGCGTTTAGGTGGAAAAGTTATTTGTCAAAAAGATTCTTTTTTATGCGCTGCAAAAGGTGTTCAAGTTGGCATTGAATTTCAGAAAAAACTGGGTACTGGATTATTTGGTGGCGAAGGATTTATTATGCAGAAACTAGAAGGCGATGGACTCTGTTTTGTTCATGCTGGTGGACACGTTGAAGAGCGTGAATTACAGCCGGGAGAAATGCTTAAAATTGATACAGGTTGTATTGTTGCATTTACAAAAGATATAGATTACGACATTCAATTTGTAGGTGGAATTAAAAACACATTATTTGGTGGAGAAGGTGTGTTTTTTGCAACTTTAAGAGGGCCAGGAAAAGTTTGGATTCAAACATTACCAATTAGCCGTTTAGCTGGAAGAATATTACAATATGGTTCAAGTGGAGGAAAAGAACAAGGCAGTATTTTAGGTGGCCTTGGAAACTTATTAGATGGAGATGGATTTTAAAAGAATTAAAGCATAAAAAAAGGCGATTTGAATCTCAAATCGCCTTTTTTTGTTTAAAAGAATATTATAAACCTAAAATCATTTTATTAGGATCATTTCCTTCCGTTAAAAGTAAAGTTGGATTTTCTAAACACTGTTTTACTTTTACTAAAAACCCAACTGATTCGCGTCCATCAATAATTCTATGGTCGTAGCTTAATGCCAAATACATCATTGGCCTTGCTACAATTAGTCCATCTTTAACCACAGGACGTTCTATAATATTATGCATTCCTAAAATAGCAGATTGCGGAGCGTTAATAATTGGCGTACTCATCATGCTACCAAAAACACCACCATTAGTAATGGTAAATGTTCCACCTGTCATTTCTTCAATACTTAATTTATTATCGCGGGCTTTACCTGCTAATCGAACTACTTCACTTTCAATTTCTGCTAAACTCATGCTTTCAGCATTTCTAATTACTGGAACTACTAAACCCTTTGGTGCAGAAACCGCAATTGAAATATCACAAAAATCGTGAAAAATAATTTCTTCACCGTTCAAGTATGCGTTAACAGATGGAAATTGTTTTAAAGCAACAGTAACAGCTTTTGTAAAAAAACTCATGAAACCTAAATTTACACCATGTTTTTCTTTAAACTGAGCTTTAAACTGATTTCTTAAATCCATTATTGGCTTCATGTCAACTTCATTAAATGTAGTTAACATAGCTGTTTCATTTTTAACAGCAACCAATCGTTTGGAAACAACTTTACGCAATGAAGTCATTTTTTCAACTCGTTCATTCCTGGTTTTTGTTTCGTTTGTTGTAACTTTTAATTCAGCATTTAAAGCATCACCTTTTGTAATTCTACCTTCTTTGCCTGAACCTTTTACATTTTTTACATCTATTCCTTTTTCTGCTAATATTTTTGCAGCGGCAACACTTGGATATGGTTTATTAGCCTCTTGCTGCTCATTGATAGCAACTGGCTTAGCAGTTTCTGTTTTGGGTTTTATTGATTCAACTTCTGCCTTTGAACCTTCTGGTTTAGCAGCGGTTTCATCTATCAAACAGATAGTATCACCAACTTTAATGGTATCGCCTTCGTTTCCTTTGGTTGTTAAAACACCCGCTTTTTCAGCATTTAACTCAAAAGTAGCTTTATCGCTTTCTAATTCACAAAGCAATTCATCCATTGCAACATAATCACCTGTTTTTTTATTCCAACGAGCTATAACCACTTCACTGATTGATTCTCCAACTGATGGTACTTTTATATTAAGCATATTTTATTTTTTTAATAATTTTAAATAGTTGCGCAAATTAGTATTTTGAACGCTTAAATAAGAAAAAGGTTTCCTAATTTTTTTTAGTTGTTTATAACAAGCAATAAAAAAAACGACTTTTTAATAAATTAAAAAGCCGTTTTTTTGCAAAACTATAAGCCGGGTTCTGTTTTATTTCATCTTTCGAAGAAACAAATTCTATCATTTATCTTGCCATGCTATCACTAACATAATCTATTGCAGTCTACCCATTGTACATCAAGACGAGCAGCCTTGTGAGCCGAAACTCGGTACAACCTATTTGACCTTGCAACGCATAAGGTTTACCTTGCAATAAATGTTACCATTTACCCGGTGGTCTCTTACACCACCTTTTC
>CANGGG010000079.1 GCA_947453415.1 Bacteroidota bacterium
CACCTCTTCCCATTCCGAACAGAGAAGTTAAGCTCAATTGCGCAGATGATACTGGGGTAAAACCTGGAAAAGTATGTTGTTGCCGGATTTTTAAAAAACCTCACTTTTGTGGGGTTTTTTTATTTTATTTAAGTACCATTTTAAACTAATTTTTTATATTATGACGCAAGATTTTATTTTTAAAAGAAGAACTTTTGGAATTATTAGTCATCCAGATGCAGGTAAAACAACTTTAACAGAAAAGTTTTTACTTTTTGGAGGTGCAATTCAAATTGCAGGTGCTGTAAAAAGTAATAAAGCAACTAGATCTGCAACTTCTGATTTTATGGAAATTGAAAAACAACGTGGTATTTCCGTAGCTTCATCAGTTATGGGTTTTGATTATAATGGTTACAAAGTTAATATTTTGGATACACCAGGGCATAAAGATTTTGCTGAGGATACTTATAGAACATTAACTGCAGTTGATAGTGTTATTTTAGTGATTGATTGTGTTAAAGGAGTGGAGGAACAAACTAGAAAATTAATGGAAGTTTGTAGAATGAGAAATACACCAGTAATTGTTTTTATTAATAAAATGGATAGAGAAGGACAAGATCCGTTTGATTTATTAGATGAAGTAGAAAAGGAATTGAACATCCATACTCGTCCATTAACTTGGCCAATAGGTATTGGTTCAAGTTTTAAAGGAGTTTATAATTTATACGATAAAAAACTACAATTATTTTCTCCTGATAAAAGAAAAATAGCTAATGATGTACATGATATTGAATCTTTAGAATCTATAGAACTTGATAAAATAATAGGTGAGAAAGCCGCTTATAAACTTCGTGATGATGCTGAATTAGTGGAAGGAGTGTATGAACCTTTTAACAGGGAATTATATTTAGATGGTTATTTAGCACCAGTTTTTTTTGGCAGTGCAATTAATAATTTCGGTGTAAAAGAATTATTAGACACTTTTGTACAAATTGCTCCAGAACCAAGATCAAGGTATACAGAAACAAGAGAAGTAAACCCGGATGAAAAGAAATTTTCTGGCTTTATATTTAAAATTCATGCTAATTTAGATCCAAATCATAGGGATAGAATTGCATTTTGTAGAATTGTTTCTGGTAAGTTTGAAAGAAATAAATTTTATCAGCATACTAGATTAGATAAAAAGGTTAGATTTTCAAGTCCTACTAGTTTTATGGCAAATGAAAAAAGTGTAGTTGATGAAGCATATCCTGGAGATGTAGTTGGTTTATATGATACAGGTTATTTTAAAATTGGAGATACTTTGACTGAGGGTGAAATGATTAATTTTAAAGGTATTCCTAGTTTTTCTCCAGAAATATTTAAAGAATTAGAAAATAAAGATCCTTTAAAAACCAAACAGTTAGAAAAAGGAATTATGCAGTTAACTGATGAAGGTGTTGCACAATTATTTGTTCAACAACCTGGAAATATTAAGATAATTGGTACAGTTGGTGAGTTACAATTTGATGTTATTCAATTTCGATTATTACATGAATATGGTGCATCTTGTTCTTTTAGACCTTTGAATTATGAAAAAGCAAGTTGGTTTACATCAACTGATAAAAAAGCTTTGGAAAGATTTACAACTTTAAAACGTCATAATATAGCTTTTGATAAAGAAGGAAGACCTGTTTTTTTAGCTGATAGTTTATGGTCATTGAAAATTAATCAAGATAATTTCCCTGAATTATCATTTCATTTTACATCAGAATTTAAAACAGAAAATCAATAATTATTTTCGTTTTATATTTTCTTCGTATTGAGCTATATATTTCTCAAGACTAATTTTATTAATTAATTCTTCAATTAATTTATAAGGTATTTCATTTATTTTCTTGAAACGAACACATCCTTTGCCCATGTCTAATTTATGCTTAGCATGCTTTGGATATTCAGCAACAAACCAATCTAAAATTTCGTTATTTCCATAAATTCCTAAATGATGAAGTACGATAAATTTTTTTTGCGAACCGATATTTATATAGGGTAAAGGTAGTTTTGGGTTACAATGATAACCATTTGGATATACAGAATGAGGCACAACATATCCAATCATTCCATAACTCATAACTTCTTCAAAACCACTAGGAATATTATTTTTAATTATATTTCTTAAAGTATACATTGGAAGTTTTCTTTCTTCAGGTAATTCAAACAAATATTGTTCTATTGTTGAGGAATTTGATTTCATAATATTTGCAAATTTATTTTAAACCATTAAATTTTAGTAATTATTTTTTTGCAAAAACATTTCACATACATTTGCGGTTCATTATATACAAACCAATTAATAAAATAAATAATATGACAATGTTAGTAGGCCGTAAGGCTCCAGTTTTTAGTGCAAGTGCCGTTATAAACGGTGGTGATTTTGAAGATAATTTTTCATTAGAGCAATATGTTGGAAAAAAGCATGTGCTGTTTTACTTTTATCCATTAGATTTTACCTTTGTTTGTCCAACTGAAATTATTGCTTTTCAAAAAAGAATTGCAGAATTTGAATCACGTAATGTACAAGTGGTAGGTTGCAGTATTGATAGTAAATTTAGCCATTGGGCATGGTTAAATACTCCTCAAAATGATGGTGGAATTCAAGGTGTAGAATACCCTTTAGTAGCTGATGTGAATAAAACTATTGCTCATAACTTTGGTGTTTTGGCTGGTCATTATGACTATAACGAAAACAACAATTTGATTTGGATTGGTAATTTGGGTGAAGATGCAGTTGCTTATCGTGGATTATTTTTAATTGATAAAGAAGGAATTGTTCGTCACCAAGTGGTAAATGATATGCCATTAGGACGTAATATTGACGAGGCCTTACGTATGATTGATGCTTTACAGTTTTTTGAAGAAAAAGGTGAAGTTTGTCCTGCAAATTGGGAAAAAGGCAAAGATGGAATGAATGCGACTGCTGAAGGTGTAGCAAGTTATTTATCGAACCACTAAACAATGTCCGCAAGAAAAGTCCAATTTCTAGCTTCGCAAGCCTCGAACTTGAAATTTTCTTATCAGACATTGTGTTTTCATTTGAAACTTAAAAATATTTCGGAAAAGTTCAATGACCACGGTCGTTGAGCCTGTCGAAACGAATATCAAATAAAATAAAATCACCTTTTGTAAATACAATTGAATCATTAATGGTTTTATTCAATTTAAAAAAAGTTTAGCGAACCTGGTTTGCTAAACTTTTTTTTATTTAAATGTTTCTATTTATTCAAGAAATTCTTGGCTAAAGCATTCAAAATTTTTCCACCCCTACTTTTATAACCTGGCAATGTGCCTTCCATGTGCATTTCAATAGAATCGTATAATTCGTGGGCTAAATCGGGTTCTTGAAGTGTAAGATTATAAAGAACTGTCATGGTAAAAACCCTGATGGCAACAGCTTCTTTTGGATTGTTTAATAATTGAAAACAATATTCCAAAGTTATTCCTTGCAGTTTTTTAGGAATGGTGGTAAACTGTAACATACGCACCACATTGCGTTTAATGGCATCGTGAACAGGTTGGTTCAATAATTCAATCATAGTTTTTAAATAAGGTTGAATTAATTGGTCTATATTTTTATCATTAATACTTGGAATAACCCAAGCCGCACGATTAGCCGTTTCTAAATCTTTACCAATTATTATTTCAATTAATTCGGCAAAACGTTCTTTGCTATTGCCAATATAATTGGCAGCTTCAATGCAAGTTTTTTTGCTTCTTTCTTTTTGTAAAAGGGTAATTAAGTTCATTTAATAATAATCAAATCAATATTCATGCTTCGACAAGCTCAGCAACCGATAATTCAACATCCAACATTCAAAATTTCTATTTTATCATCTGTTTCAGTTCACTCAATTTCATCAAGGCTTCAATAGGAGTGAGGGTGTTGATGTCTATACTTTCCAAACTTTTTTTCATGTTTTCTAACTCAGGATTTTCCACTTGAAACATGCTTAACTGAATGGTTGGCGATTTAACTTTTATGTTGGAATTTTTTCCAATTCCTTCGGTTCTATCTTGCTCTAATTGTTTCAAAATTTCACCTGCTCGGTTGGTTACAGTAATTGGAATTCCCGCCATTTTAGCCACATGAATACCAAAACTATGTTCACTTCCGCCCAATGATAATTTGCGTAAAAACAACACTTTTTTATCGGTTTCTTTTACTGCAATATGGTAATTTTTGATGCCATTATCGGGTTGTTCTAACTCGTTTAATTCGTGGTAATGTGTGGCAAAAAGTGTTTTAGGTTTGTATGGATGTTTGTTTAAGTATTCGGCAATTGCCCAAGCTATAGAAACGCCATCGTAAGTAGCAGTTCCTCGTCCAATTTCATCCAATAATATCAAACTGTTTTTAGATATATTGTTCAAAATACTCGCAGTTTCAGTCATCTCAACCATAAACGTACTTTCACCTGCACTTAAATTATCGCTTGCTCCAACGCGGGTAAATATTTTATCAACCAAACCAATATTGGCTTGGCTTGCAGCCACAAAACAACCCATTTGTGCCATTAACACACACAAAGCAGTTTGGCGCAATACAGCAGATTTTCCACTCATATTTGGCCCAGTCAATATAATCATTTGCTGCTTTTCATTGTCCAAAAAAGTATCGTTGGCAATGTATGCATCGCCAATTGGCAATTGTTTTTCAATAACCGGATGGCGCAAATCGACCAAGTTTAACTCATGCGATTCATTTAAAATGGGTCTGCAATAATTATTGTTTTCCGCTAATTCTGCAAAAGAAAAAAGGCAATCTATTTTGGCCAAAACAATTGCATCTTGTTGAATGGGCAAAACGTAATCTTGCAAAGCAGAAATCAAATCGTTATAAAGCCTTTCTTCAATCACACCAATTTTATCTTCCGCGCCTAAAATCTTCTCCTCGTAATGTTTTAATTCTTCGGTGATGTAACGTTCCGCATTGGTTAAAGTTTGCTTTCTAATCCACTCAGGCGGCACTTTATCTCTGTGAACATTGGTTACTTCAATATAATAACCAAACACATTATTGAACGAAATTTTTAGACTGGTAATTCCTGTTGCTTGTTGTTCGCGCAATTGCATTTGCAGCAAATAATCTTTTCCGCCAAAAGCAATGGCCCTTAGTTCATCTAATTCTTTATTTACTCCAGCATTAATTACATTGCCTTTATTGGCAGCAATTGGTGCTTCTGGGTGTAATTCTTTTTCAATTTTATCAATTGCCCATTGGCAAATATTTATTTGGTCAGCTAGCTTTTGAAGCAATGAATTGTTTTGTTGTAAAAACAATTTTTTTAAGGGTTCTAATTGCCTCAATGAACGATTCAATTGTTGCAATTCTCTGGGACTAATGCGTCTCATGGCGAGCTTTGAAACCATACGTTCCAAATCGCCAATTTGTTTTAAAATATCAATCACTTGAACCCTAAAACTTTTTTGTTGCTTTGCAAAATCTACAATATTTAGTCGTTCATTAATTTGCGCTAAATCTTTTAAAGGCAAAACCATCCAACGTTTAAGCAAACGAGCGCCCATGGGCGTAATGGTTTTATCCAAAATATTAATTAAGGCAACTCCATTGTCATTGCTACTTTGAATAAGTTCTAAGTTGCGAATGGTAAATCTATCCAACCAAACATATTTGTCTTCATCTATGCGGCTAATACTTTGAAAATGCCCAATTTGTTCGTGATGTGTTTCGGCTAAATAATGCAAACAAACACCTGCAGCAGTGATGGCCATTGACATTTCCTGAATTCCAAATCCTTTTAAATTTTGAGTATTGAAATGATTGAGTAACTTTTCGTAACTATATTGGTATTGAAAAATCCATTCATCTAATTGATAACTGTATAATTTTTCGCCAAATTTTTGCTTGAAAAAATTAAACTGTTTTTTTGAAACCAACACTTCTGAGGGTTTAAAACCTTGTACCAATTTATCAATGTATTCCAACGAACCTTGTGAAGCCATAAACTCACCAGTTGATAAATCTAAAAAAGCAATTCCAGCTTCTTTATCATTGTCTAAATGTATAGCGCAAAGGTAATTATTGCTTTTATTGTCAAGTATTTTATCGTTATAGCTAACACCTGGAGTAATAAGTTCGGTTACACCACGTTTTACAATGGTTTTCGTCATTTTTGGATCTTCCAATTGGTCGCAAATAGCAACTCTTTGACCAGCACGAACTAGTTTCGGTAAATAAGTATCTAATGAATGATGGGGAAAACCGGCTAACTCTATAAAAGTGGCTTGTCCGTTGGCACGTTTGGTTAAAACAATACCTAAAATTTCAGCAGTTTTAATGGCATCAGCACCAAAAGTTTCGTAAAAATCACCCACACGAAACAGCAAAATAGCACCAGGATATTTAGTTTTTATGGTGTTATACTGCCTCATTAAAGGCGTTTCGTTATCTGGATTATCGGGGTTATGTTTCTTAGCCATTTTTGTTTTCCTATTTTATTGTTCCAATAAAATATTGCTGTGCAAAATAGTTAATATGGTTATGAAAGTTTAGTGTGTGAATAATTTTTTGTTATTGATTTTATTTCTTTAATTGATTTTCCCACATCACATCAATTCCTAGCTTTTTAACCCTTGACCAAATAGCTCCTTTGGTGCGGTTAAATTGTTTCGATAAATCTGTCATGCTCATGCCCTTTTGGTATAATCTTTTCAGTAAATCATCTTGCTCCTTGGCCCAAGGTTGGTAAGCTTCTTTTGGCTTTTTGTTAGTATTATAATCTTCCTGAACGCCATGATAAATTTTTGCATCCTCATCGCTATAATTAATGATTCTGCGCTGTGCAGGTTTTAAAGTTTTAGCAGGTTCTTTTTTAGGTGTTTTTTCTTCAGTTTTCTTCGCGATAATATCTATTTGTGGAGCAGTTGGAAAATCTTTTGGCATCAAATCTTGATGAATTTTTAACTTATTTTTAGTTCGAGTAACAGCTACATATAGTAAGTTTATTTCTTCATTTAATTTAGGAATACTTAACTCAAATTCTTCCGATAATTCTTTGTTTTCATTCTTTAACTTTTCAAGTTTATCTTCTGTTATAAAATCATTCACTAACTCCACGCTATCGTATTCCATACCTTTGCATCTATGCACCGTTGAAAAAATTATTTCAGCCTTGTGCTTGTCAGCATTATCAACATGTTTGCTTTTGATGGTTTTTATAATATCATATATTTCGTTCTCATATTCTTTCACCATTTCAAGCATCATTCCTAGCTGTTTATCTTCTGTTTTTCTAATATAATCTTCTAGTTCATCTAAGTCTTTCATGCCTTTTATCAAAGCATCTTTTATTTGCATTTTTTTGCCATTAAATAAGTTTAATACATCATACAGCGAAGTGCCATCATCGGCATAAGTATAGGAGTTTATATTTCCTTCAAAATATATGTGCTTTACTTTGGTGTTTTCGGTAATGAATTCAATGGCATTTAGAATCAATCCTAAGTTAGTTCGGGCAATAATGGCTTTGGTTTTCCCAATTTTATCAGCACCTTTTCCTGTAATATTTATTGAAATTGGGGCATTGAAATGGTCTTTCCATTTTAATATATCAATGGCTAAATTAGCTACATTTTGACTAAACCTAAAGCTACTTGTTAAATTAAATGATTTAAAATCAGCTTGTGCTAAAGAGTTAACAGCATACCTCCATCCATATATTTGCTGATGGGTATCGCCAACAATTACTTTGGTAGCTGATTGGTTTAAAAACGTGTGAAGCATGGCTGGTGATGCGTCTTGTCCTTCGTCAAATAATATATAATCGTAAGATAAATTTGGATTCAATAATTGAAATTTTTTCAAGTAAAAATCGTGTGTAATTTCAATTTCACCTTTGTCCATTTTAGCCAAAAGTTTGCGTGCTTGCTGAACTATTTCATCGTAATATTTGGTAACAAATGCTTTTGCTTTACTTTCAGTAATTAAACTCAAATAGTTTAAATCCTGCACTTTATTTTTATTGCTATTGCAAAAATAAGCGACCAATTTATTGATGTGATTGGCTACAATATATGAAGCATGTTTTTCGCCTTTCACCTGAATATGTAATAAGTCTACTATGTCTTGAGTTTTATATTCTTGAGGTCTAACGTTATAGTTACTTCGCAATACAATGTGTTTGTATGCTAACGAATGAGCGGTTTCTACTTGCACATTTTTTAAACCACTTTCTGCAAACTTTTTTACTGCTTCTAACTTTACCGATTTGTTAAAAGCCAAATATAAAATTCTACTATTTGCTGGTCTAGCTTTAGCGTATTCTATAATGGTGGTGGTTTTTCCGGAGCCCGCTACCGCATTAATTTTTATATTTCCAGTGGAATTGATAATGTCTAGTTGCTCTTGCGTTAAATTCATAAAAGGATTGCGAAAGTAGGAATTATAATTTCAAATTTAGGAAATTGATTTATAAATTATGAATAAAAAATGAAATTTAGATTATAATTATTTTTGTTAAATGATAACTGATAGCAGAAAAAATAAAAAAGAATTTTTAAATCTAACAAAAACAGCAAATTGTAATTTGCAAACAGTTATTTGTTTGAAAAATTTGCTGTTTGGTAAGGAAGAAATATTGGTTGTTAATTAAGTTAATTTGTTGTTTGAACACAATTAAATGCCTAGAATAACCATAACCTTGTGTTTTTTAAACATGCTGCTTTTACTTATTAGTATACTTCAAATTCAAAAAAGTAAATATACTTGAACATGGTAAAGCAAAAGATAATCCTTCTACACCTTTATCAATAACTTTTAATGTAATTACTCCTAATACCAATCCATCTTTGTTAATTAATGGGCCACCACTATTTCCTGGACTAACACTTACATCTGTTTGAATATATGACTTATCCTCTAATAGCCTATTGCCACTTACTATTCCTTTACTCACTGTTTGAGAAAGTTTTTGATCAGATGGAGTTCCAATGGCATAAACTTCAGCACCAATTTGATTGTTATCATCGGTTTCAGATAATAAAAATGGTTTGAATCCATTGCCACTTACTTTTATCAATGCTAAGTCATTGTTGATATCTGTTCTTATTACATCGCCAACAAATGAAAGGTTGTTTGATAAAATAATATTTACTTTTTTACTGTTTTTAATAACATGGTAATTAGTAATAATCATGCCGTTTTCAGAAATAAAAAAACCGCTTCCATGTCCACTGTTATCGCCTGTTGTAACAGTTACCACTGATGAAGTTAAATCTTTCAAATTTAGTTTATTTGCTTTAGCAGGTTTTTGAATTGTAATTGTTTCTCCAATAGAAGTTGCCAATAAATCTTCTGTGTTTTTCTTCGTGTTTTCGTATAGCTCTTTACTATTTGATAAAAAAATTAAGAAGCTGTTTTCAAACGAACTTAAAAGGGAGTTATTTAATCCGATTGATTTATCCAAATTGTAAGATTCAATGACTTCGGTTTTAACTAATTCATTGGTTAATAAATTGGTTAAAGTCCATTTGGTAGTTAATTTACATTCCACATTTTTTAATGATAAACCAAAGTCGTTTTTTATATCTATTCCTTTAATTTGTGCTTCAATTTTATAGCCATTATTATTAAATTCCTTTGGAACATTAAATCCATAATCTTTCAACGAGTTATTTACAATTATTTCTAATTCTTCTGATTTAACATTGACAGTATTTTCCCATAAAATATCGGAATATTCCTTTCCTTGAAAAAAGTTGGTGCCTATTTTTTCTCCAATTTTTATTTTAATATTCACATCAGAACAACCAATTGGCAATTGATTTTTAAGGTCGCCATGCCAAATAATCTTGTTAGCATATAGTTTTTTGTTTGCACCCGAAAGCGCATCGAAAGAAAAGAAAGCCGCGGGTATTGCAAATTGCATTAGCATTGCAGTATTTAAACGAGACATTTGCCCGCCA
>CANGGG010000080.1 GCA_947453415.1 Bacteroidota bacterium
AGGCCAGGTTGGTATAAACCCATTAAAGATTTATTGGCTGAACATCGGGTAAATATTTTCTTTCATGGTCACGACCATTTTTTTGGTAAACAAGAAAAAAATTGTTTGTATTATCAAGAAATTCCTCAACCCAGTCATCCTAATTTTACTTCAACCGGACAAGCTACTAAATATGGTTATAAAGAAGGGCAAATATTACCTGGTTCTGGTCATTTGAAAGTTACAGTTGATGGAAATGGTGCTAAAATAGATTATGTGAGGGCTTATTTACCTAAGAACGAAACCGGTTCAAGAAAAAACAAAGACATTTCCGCTACTTATTATATTGGTACTTTAAATTGTTACGATTCATTGAATACTGGCTCTCCAGTATTATGGAACAAAAACTATGTAGATGAACTTTCTTATCCTAATCCGTTTTCAAATGAAATAAAAATTGAGTTTTCAATTTTAGAAACTCAAAAAATAAACCTAGCTATTTTTAATCAGCAAGGGCAAATAGTAAAAAATTTAATAGATAATAGATTGGTGCTAAAAGGTGCTTTTCAAATTATTTGGGATGGAAATGATTTTAATAATAATCCATTGCCCAATGGAACTTATTATTACAAACTAATAGGAGAAAACAATATAAAATCAAGTAATAAAATTATTATTGCACGCTAAAAAAATCACATGAAGAAAATAATTACCATCATTATCATTTGCTTATTGAGCCAAATTACATTTGCTCATAATGCCCACAATAGCCAATTCATTGCAAAGGAATGGAACATTGCAAAGCAAAACAAAACAGTAGTTGGTTCATTTTTAATGTATAAAAATGGAAATGTTTTTATAGAAGATGCCAATGGTAATATTTGCAATTTTCCCTTGACATCACTTACTAATGATGATCAAAATGATGTGTTAAATAAGTACCAAGCAATAGAAAAATTAAACACTCAAAATAATAATGCCATTGCGCCTGCTTCAGAAAAAACCTATGATTATAAATATTTAATTGTGTTTTTATTTATTGTGATTATTTCATTTGGTATATATCGTTTTACCAATAAAAAACAACTGCAATTAGTAACTCCACTTTTAATAATAAGTGCAAGTGTGACCTTATTTGGTTTTACAAAAGGTTTAATGAAAACCACCACAGATCCATTATTTGTAAACTCCGCTTTTGCTCCATTTAAGCCAGAGGTAAATACCCGTTACGATGCCAATTATTTTTATGTAGAATCGTTGGGATTACCAACTCACTTAATGATGGCAACAATTACTGGTTGGCAACAACAATATCCAATTCCGCAGTGTTATGTTGGCACAAACGCATGGAGCATTCCATTAAATCCGGTAAAAGCAACTACACCCGTTCCTGTTAATCAACAACATTTTTTAAGAGGTGCGGTGGCTGTAGCAGCCAATGGAATTGCCATATTTAATCCTTATACCAATACGGGTGTGGATGCATTTTTGGATGGCCAGTTAGATAATTTTGGTGGTCATTGCGGACGAGCGGATGATTATCATTACCACACTGCTCCCCTATTTTTAGATAGTAAAACTACGGATATTATTCCTATTGCATTTGCCCTTGACGGTTATGCTGTTTATGGTGCTTTGGAACCCGATGGTACTGCCATGAAAACTTTAGATGCAAACCACGGACACGATGGAAGCAATGGCGTTTATCATTACCACGGAACTACCACTGCTCCTTATATGATAGGAAATATGGTTGGAAAAGTGACTGAAGATTCTACTTTACAAATTATTCCTCAAGCTTCAGCCAAAGGAGTTCGACCTGCTGGAACTCCACTTAAAGGAGCTGTAATAACGAGCTGCATTCCTAACGGAAATGGCAATGGTTACAAATTAACTTATACACTTGCAGGCGTTACTGATTCTGTAATTTATAGTTGGACACCTGCAGGTAATTACACTTTTAACTACTATGTTTCTAATGTTTTAACTACTACTAATTATAAAGGGGCCGCAATTTGTTCTGTGCCAAATAACAATACCAATGCACATGAAATTTCATGGAATAAAAATGATTTTTCAATATATCCAAATCCAAGTAAGGAAATATTATATTTACAATTAGAAAACAATACGCCAGCTAGCCAAGTGAAAGAAATTGCTATTTACAGTTTAAATGGAACTAAAGTTTATGCTGCCAATCAATTTGAAAAAACCATTGATTTAAAAGATTTCCCTGCTGGAATCTATTTTATAAAAATTCAGTTTTCAAACAATCAAACTACTAAGAAAATTATTGTTCAATAACAATTCATGAAAAAACTATTTTACTTCTCTTACACTATTTTATTATTGCTTGCACCAATCTGTACAATGGCACAATACAAAGGAACTGCATCGGTAACACAAGGAATTGCAACCGCAATTACTACTAATTTATATACCTGCACTGGGGGAAGAATAGCAGGAGTTGGAACAATAAAAGCAAGCGATAGTTCCGTTTGGACGGTTCCCGCTGCGGTGAATTTTACCAATACTTCGTTTCCATTTTCGTCCGACTTAAACAATGTTTGCAATGGAAATAATTATGCAAATGCAACAGCAGCTTTGGCGGCTTTAAATGGTTCAGATATTGTTACGGTAGATGCCGATGGGGAAGTGATCACAGCCTTTATATTTGCTGATAATTATTTTGAAATGTATATCAATGGAACACCAGTTGGTAAAGACAAAGTTCCTTTTACACAATTCAATTCTAGCATTGTTCGATTCAAAGTAAAACGTCCATTTACCATTGCCATGCACCTCATAGATTGGGAAGAAAACTTGGGATTAGGTTCAGAATTAAATGGTGGTTTTGCTTATCACCCTGGCGATGGCGGAATGGTAGCCGTTTTTAAAGATGCAAGCAATAACATCATTGCTAAAACTGGAAGTGATTGGAAAGCTCAAACTTTTTACACTGCTCCCATTACCGATTTATCTTGCCCAACTGAAAGTGGCAGCAACCGACTTTCAACAAATTGTAGTACGGCTAATTCAAACGATGGAAGTAAATATTATGCCTTACATTGGATAAAACCAGCAAACTGGCAAGCTACCACATTCGATGATTCATCATGGCCAAATGCATATACTTATGCGAACGCAACAGTTGGGGTAGATAACAAACCTGCATATACCAATTTCATTAATATTTTTGATGATGCAAACAATGATGCTCAATTTATATGGAGCAGTAATTTAATTTTAGACAATGAAGTAGTGGTTCGTAAAACAGTTGCTGCTACCAGCAAAATAGAAGAAACAAATGGGTTAAATCACAATATTCAAATTTACCCAAACCCTGCAAATACGGATATTTACATTGATTTGATAAATAACTTAAATGCTAAAACAATTCAAAACATCAGTGTTTATAATTTATTGGGTGAAAAAGTTTTTGAAAGCAATTCTTATATCCATCAAATACCTGTAAGTAATTTTAGTAAAGGAGTTTATTTGTTAAAAATTGGTATGAATGAAATGTTATTTACAAAAAAGATAATCATAGAATAATGAAAAAAACAATCATCACTTCGCTCCTATTTTTAATCAGCGTTTTTATTTTTGCTCAAAGCACCACAAAAAGTATGCTTCGTTTGCCTGACACAGGGCAAAAAAATAGTTTTACCAATACATTTGGCGAAGACAATGATTATTCCATCAACTTGCCATATTATATTGATAACAAAAATGGAACCATTACTGATACCATTACGGGTTTAATGTGGCAGCAAACTGATGGTGGTGAAATGACCATAGAAAATGCCTTTATTTATTGTGATACATTAACTTTGGGTGGTTATACCAATTGGCGATTACCCAACGCGCATGAAGGTTTCAGTATATTAAATTTACAAAACAACAACCCTGCTTTAGACATATTATATTTTACTAAAACCACTGCACAATACTGGTGGACAAGCGACAAGCAAGTCAACGATGCCAATAAAATATGGTGTACCAATGCGGGTGGCGGAATTGGAAATCACCCGAAAACAGAAACCATCAGTGCAGGCGGAACAAAATATTTTAACGTAAGGGCAGTTAGAGACGTAATAACTCCAACGGTAATTTCAAATCATTTTACCGATAATGGCAATGGAACTATCACCGACAATTTAACCAATTTAGTTTGGCAAAAAGAGCCAAATACCAATGCTATTACTTGGGAAAATGCCCTTTTGTACGCTAATAATTTAATACTTGAAAACGATAGTGATTGGCGTATGCCAAATATCAAGGAAATACAATCTTTGAATGATGAAGGATTTGTAAATCCTTCAGTTAATACCAGCATATTTAGTAATATTGGGGTAAAGAAATATTGGTCATCTACCTCACAACAAAACCAAGTGGCTAATGCTTGGTACTGGAACACCCAATTTGGAATTACTACTTACGACCCCAAAATAAATAGCAATTATATTATTTGTGTAAGAACAAAAACAAGTAATTCATCAACTAGTATTAATAAAATTGAAAGCAAGAAAACTGAATTTATTGTCTATCCAAATCCTGCAAATAACAAGGTGAATTTTGTAATTAATAATATGGATAAATCACCAATAAAAATAACTGTTTACAATGGTCTTAATCAAAATGTTTGGGAGCAAAAAAGTGAAAGTATTGGAATGAATTCATTGGAGTGGGATACTGAAAACATGTTAGCAGGAATTTATTATTATCAAATAGAAACCATTAAAAATAATGAGTCGGTTTATCAATATGGAAAGCTATTATTGAAGCACTAATTATTGATGAAAAAACTTTATTTTATTTTCTATTTATCCTTAATAAATTTTGGAGTAAATGCACAAACATTTAACGAAATATTGGGTCGTCCTACTGATTCTACCATTACTATAAGCATTTTATTTAACCAAAATGTAACTGTATGTTGGGAATACGGAACTACTTTAAATGCATTAAACTCTAAAACACCAACTTATTCAGCAGCTATAGATACGCCACTAGAAATAGATTTTACAGGTTTAATTCCAAATACTAAATATTATTATAGAACTTGCTATAAAGCAATTGGAAGTAGCTCTAATTTTTTATATGGAAACATCCATTCATTCCATACACAAAGAAGCATAGGAAGTAGTTTTACATTTACCATTGAAGCTGATGAGCATTTGTACGACCCATCGCAGGGATCGCCAAAATTGTATCAAATTAATTTAGCCAATCAGAAAAAAGATTCAGGTGACTTTATGATTTCATTGGGTGATATTTTTGGCGATGACCACACACCAAATACTACAACGAGTGCGCAAATGAAAGCCAAACATTTGTTTTATAGACAATATTTAACATCACTATGCAGCTCCTCTCCTTTCTTTATTTGCTTAGGAAATCATGAAGGGGAAAATGATTTTTTATTGAATCAAACTCCTCCTAACAACATTGCTACTTATGCCACTTTATGGCGAAAATTTTATTACCCCAATCCGAGTCCTAATGCATTTTATTCGGGAAATAATGTGGAAGAAAATTTTGGAATGGGAAAGCCTGAAAATTATTATTCATGGACTTGGGGCGATGCACTTTTTGTAGTATTGGATAGCTATAGAGACCAATGCGATACCAGTGTGAATCCTAAAAAATGGAATTGGAGTTTGGGACTTCCGCAATATTCTTGGTTTAAAAATGTGTTGGAAAGCAGCAAAGCAAAATACAAATTTGTATTTGCTCACCACAGCAATGGCCAACAAAGAGGAGGAATTAATTCGGCTAAATATTTTGAATGGGGAGGTTATGAAGTTTCAAAAACTGGTCCTCCAGTTTATAAATTTGATATAAACAGACCGGGTTGGTCAAAGCCCGTTCATCAATTAATGGTCGACAATCATGTTAATATTTTCTTTCAAGGACACGACCATTTATTTGCACACGAAACATTAGATGGAATCATTTATCAGGAAGTTCCAATGGCTGCCGACTCAACTTATAAAAGTGGAATAACAGATTGGGGAAGTTATTATACCAATGATACGTTAGCTGGTGCCGGGCATTTAAACGTTCATGTTTCGCCCGATTGTGTGCAAGTAAATTATGTACTTGCTTATTTACCCCAAGATACTTTGGAGAATAATAAAAATGGAACGGTAGCTTTTAGTTATACTATTGGAACATGCATTACCAATACAAAAAATTTTGAATCTGATGAAATTAAATCTTTGAATATTTATCCAAATCCATTTTCTTCAAAAATAAAATTAAATGCAGAATATGCTCATGAATTAATCCAATTATGGAACATATATGGACAAATAATATATGAAGGAAATAATTTGGAAGATCAAGATTTTTCTATACTTGAAAAAGGTATTTATATTTTAAGAATAAATGGCAAAAATACATTTACATCAAAATTAGTTAAGGAGTAATTTATTAAAAACTATAACTTATCAGCCGGTGCGGTTTTGCAAACGTAATAGCTGAAAACTTTTTGAATTTTAAGTTTAAAACTTGATGTATTTAAATATATCTTTATTTTCTAAAATTTCTTTATCAGCTCCACTGATACCAACATTGAAAATTGCATTAGCCAATTCAGTAGATTTAATACTTAAACTTTTTCCAAATATTTTAAGTAATGGATATATAAACCTAGAGATTTTATAACCAATGTTTGGTTCTTTTCGCGCAGTAACAGGATAAATATAAGCTGGTCTAAATGTATAAAATTTCATATTTAAAGCTGATATTTGATTTTCAGCCATTCCTTTATACATAGCAAATGAAGTGTTGCTTTTTCCAGTTCTATCAGCACCCATTCCACTTAATAAACAAAAGGTGGCGTTAGGACTTTCACGCTTTAAAGAAACAGCAAATGCCACAGCAAAATTAACGGTAATTTTTTTAAACATTACATCAGGAAACTGCCCTGTGTATGCTCCAACACAAAAATAAGCACATTGTATATTTTTAAATAAATTGACATGATCAGTATAGTCTTCAAAATTTTGAATAACAACTTCAATTAATTTTTCATGTTGGTGTCTAGTTGGCCTACGAACCAAACTTATAACTTTATTTATTTGAATATCATTTAAACATTGGTTTAAAACCAAATTCCCAATCATTCCGGTACTTCCAGCAATTAATACATTCATTCTAATTAAAAACTAATTTATCAAAATCAACTTTTTACTAACCGAAAATTTGCTTGATTGTAAGTTTAAAATATATATTCCTTTAGGCTGACTCGATAAGTCAATTTCAATGGTTTTAGTATTATTTAAAATCGTTGTTTTATAAACTTCTTTCCCTGTTATATCACTTATTAATAATTGCGATTGAATAGGAATAAACTCATTTGAATTTAAATGAAATATGTTGGTGGATGGATTTGGAAATACTGTTAAATCAAAACTTAATTTTGTATGCTCATTAATTCCACTTGCCACATGATTTACCTTTGTAAATGCAGCTCCACCCGTATTATAATAACTTCCTGAAGGAGTTGTTTCTAATTTAATTGCCTTCACTGCATAAGTATAATTTCCTGTTACATAATTTATATTGTCTGTATAAAAAGTATCTGTAATAATATTGGTATTTATTCTTGTATATATATTGTTAATGGTATCAACTTTGTAAATACAATAGCCATCAATACTACCAGTAACAGGTTGCCAATTCAAATTCACTTTTGATGTAACACTTTTTGCATTTAATAAAGAAACAGCATTTAAATTACGCATTTTCAAAGTTGGATCACCCATTAGTGCAATGTGAACTGAATTAAATGCATAATTAAAATTACCATTATTATAAAAATCAATATTGTTTTGAGTAATCAATGCACCATAACCAATATTCATTCCTAAGCCCATGTGATGCACATACCATTTGGGTAAGCCACCCCAAAAACAACTTAAAGAAGACTGTGCTAATGGTGCACGTAAATAATTGTTTTGATTATCCCAATCACCAAAAAAGCTACCTGCCAAAATGGTAAAAATATTATTGAATGAATCATTCACCAAATTATTGGTATTTCCTATTCCACTGCACGATTGAAATCCACCTGCACCGCAACCATAACTCCATAAATAGGAACCTTTTTTTTGTGCAGTCATGTAATCACGGTCATTAAAAATACTATCAGTTTTTACCAATGCTGCAAAATTATTATAACCAGTAGATGATAAATTTAATGTGGGAAAATTATCATCAATTAAACTGCGTTCCACCGTTTGTAAATTACCTGTTCTCCAGTTATGGTCTCTGTTTAAATAATTTATAATTAAAGTAGTATCTGACTTACCAAAAGCAGGCATGTCATATAAATCAACTCTACCTGTTTCTAACGATAAAATATTTGGTAATTTAGTTTGATCAAACTTTCCATCGCCAGGAATATTATACATTCGAGATTGGGTTCCAGTAGTACAATTAGCAGAAATATCAGTCCAATCATCATACATATCTGCATAAAAAACATCGGAAGGCCATGCACCTGTATGGTTTCCACTTCCTTCTATGTGTCCATCGGGCGGAGGAGCTTGTCCATCAGTAGAAAAATAACCTGAATAAGGTACAGGAACATGTCCTAAAATAAAAAGCGTTTTAACTTTTTTACCCATCGAATTATATGTGGCTTGTATTAACTTTTTTACAGTTGGTGGTGTTTGATTTCTACCAGCATAAATAACACTTAGTTGATATCCTTCAGCAGTTAAATCTTTTACCAATTGATTAATTTGATTGGCAACAGGAATTTTATAATTACTATCAACTAATAAAATCAAACCATCATATGTTAACTTTTCAACTAATTTATTTCCAGCATAAATATATCCTAATGCTTCATTGTTTAAAGTACTTGCTTTAAAAACACGGTATTCAAAAGCCTCTCCTATTTTTACTGTACTGTCTGTAAAACCATTGGTGTTTCCCGCAACAGTTGCATATGGATTTGTACCCCAATTTTCATCTGTAAAATTAACTCGTTTATAAATTTTATATTGACCATTATAATTAATTTGTGGCCAATTAAGTCGAACACCTCCATTTTCTAGTGAACTTGCACTTAATAAAATAGACTGTGCTTTTCCTGTTTGTGCATTGGTATTAACTATAAATAGGCTGGTAAATATAAAAAATAAAAGTTTTTTAATCATTGTGATAAATTTTCACGAATATATAATACTATGTCAAATATAAAATTGTCATGTAGTATTTTTACAATTCTATTGCCTGTTTCAGTTTAGTCAGTTCTTGATTTTATAATTAATAATTATAAAAATCATTTAGAATAAAAATATATCATTGATTACAAGGTACTTAAAAATATAATGGCCACTTTTAACTAAAAAAATAACTAATAATGAAGAAAATACTTGCATATGAATTTATTAAACCTAAATTGCGCTCTTATTTAATATATTAATACAATGCAAGAAGGAACAGTAAAGTTTTTTAACGAAACAAAAGGATTTGGTTTTATCAGTCCATCAGAAGGTGGCGAAGACATTTTCGTACATTCATCAGGTCTAATCGACAGAATTAGAGAAAATGATAAAGTACAATTTGAAACAGAAAGTGGAAAAAAAGGTATTAACGCAGTTAGAGTTCAAACTATTAGATAGTTTTTAACTACGAATCAAAAAGAAAGACAGGTAATTTATTATCTGTCTTTTTTTTTGACTAAATCTTATCAAATATTGGCTAAAAATGTAAAAATTAATCAATAAAAAAGGCAAGTATTTGGGATACTTGCCTTTCGATATTATAATTAATCACTTAACTAAATGAAGCCTTTCGCTTTTTCAATAGCAGCTTGTAAGCCATTTATATCATTACCGCCAGCAGTAGCGTAAAAGGGTTGGCCTCCGCCTCCACCTTTAATTTCTTTGGCTAAATCTTTAATAATG
>CANGGG010000081.1 GCA_947453415.1 Bacteroidota bacterium
CCAATTACTTGTTCAATATTGGCGGCATATATGATTTCGTCTATTTTAGCTTGAGGTATCAATTTTTCAAAAATAAGGAAATTATAGAAATTTCGAATTGTTAAATTCTAAATTCGAATTTGTTTTAAAATATTGCCCGCAGATTACGCAGATAATCGCAGATGATTTGTTGCTAATGTTGGTATTTTAGCGTAATAATCTACTTATGAATTGTATTGCATTTATAAATCCTATTCATTTACCATAATTACTTCTTGGGCTTTAGCTTTTTTGATACTGGCTAAATAAACACCTAAAAAAACGATGACCATAAAAATTAATTTTTCAAAATTGAGTTCATCAGTGGCAAATGTAATGGCTATGATGGTGGCACAAACAGGTTGTAAATAAATATAAGAACCAACCAAACTACTGCTGGCATGGCGCAGCGCATAAGCATTTAGCACATAAGTTAAAAAAGTAGAACCCACAGTGATGAAACCTACAAAAGCCCAGATTTTTGGGGTAAAAGTAAGCCATTGAATTTGGCTAAATTCAGCAGCGCCAAATGGCAAAACCAATAATGTTCCAAATAAAAAACTGTAAAGCGTAACCGTTAATGGGTGGTATTTATGAATTAATTGTTTGGCATAAACCAAGTAAAATGCATAAATAATTGCGTTAGCAGCCACCATCATATCACCTAATACACGGTCTGAATCAAACTGGAGTTTTCGTCCACCCACCAACATAATTGCACCTAAACTTGCCAGTAAAACACCTATTAATTTTTGTAATGACAGTTTTTCTTTGTGCCAAATCATAGAAATTACAATTACAAAAATGGGCGTGTTCATCATTAAAACCGATGCATTAATTGGCGTAGTAATTGACAAACCTTTAAAGAACAACATCATATTTGCAGCTACTCCAAAAATGGCGCATACTAATAGTTTCATGTAATCTTTTTTATCAGTAATTTTTTCTTTGATAAATGATTTATGAAACAAAATAATGAGCACACTTGCTACCGAAACTCTTAATAAAATAAATGCAAATGGTTTAATATAAATAGGCATTACTTGTTTTGCAATGCTGAAAGTTGCACCATAAATTATGGTAACAATCCAAAGGGCAATATGAACTTTTACTTTTTGATTCATGATCAATTACAGCATCATTGATTTCACTTCTTTTACAAATCGAATGCTTAAAAATATAGCTGAAAACGTGAGTCCAATGCTTAAGCCATACCAAATTCCGTACAAACCTAAATTCATAGAAAATGTAAAATAGTATCCCAATGGAATTCCTATTACCCAATATGCAATGATGGTAATAATGGTTGGCACTTTTGTATCCGACAATCCACGTAAGGCACCTAAACTAACAGCTTGCACACCATCACTTAACTGAAACATTGCCGCTATGTATAGTAAACCAGCTGTGATAAATTGAACACCAGTATCGTTTACACTTATTTCCACTATAAATTGATTAAATAAAGTAAAAATTAGAGCACAAAAACCCATAAAAAATCCACCTAAAATGATTCCTGATTTACCAGAGTAAAGCATGTCATGTTTGTTTTTTCGTCCATATGCATCACCAACGGCAATGCCTGTTCCTGCCGAAATTCCTGTAGCAACCATATAAGTTAATGAAGCTAAGTTAATGGCTAAGGTGTGTGCAGCTTGTTCACTTTTTCCAATCCAACCAATTACAATGGCTGCAGTTGCAAATGCACCGACTTCAAAAAAGTATTGGAATCCACTTGGTAATCCCACTTTTAAAATAGAAACAAATTGTGTTTTTATAGAAGCAGCGGTTTTTATTAAATAGGGTTTATATTGCTTATGCAATAAAACATATAAAAGCATGCTGATAAACATTAATGTTCTAGAAATAATAGTGGCCCAACCAGCGCCTTTTAAACCCAAAGCAGGCATTCCCCAATTTCCATAAATGAACATATAATTCAGTAAAATATTTAAAGCCAAAGCCACCATAGTAATTACTGCTGCAGGAGTGGTAATTGAAAGTCCATCGCTGAATTGTTTAACAGCTAAAAATAGTAATAAAGGTAAGGTGCTATAATTTAATAAAGTAAGAAATTGATTGGCCAAAGGTTTTACATTTTCGTCTTGTTTGAACCAATCTAAATGATTGCTCAAAAGCATGTTAACAAAAAATATAAATACTGATAAAACCAAAGCAACCAAAATTGCAGCTTTAAAATAGTTGACACATTCTTGTAAATTATTTTCAGCTTTTGCTTTAGCAATCAATGGCGAAACAGCCATTAAAGTTCCTAAACCTAAAATGGTTATTAAATAATAAATAGCATTTGCCAAACCTGCTGCTGCTAAGTTAGTAGCATCTATTTTCCCAATCATTAAAGTGTCGGCAACACCCATTAACACGATACCTAATTGTCCAATTATAATTGGCCAACTTAGCTTTAAAATACTTTTAAAATAGGGTTTGTAAACTGAATAAATTGCTCGCACTGAATAAAAATTAGTGCGCGAAAGTAAGTAAAACAAATACTCTTCCCGTTGAAATTTGAAAAATGATTTGCTTTATGTTAAAAAAATAAAAAACTTGTAAATAAAATACTGCCAACTGAAACATTAAAATCTTATGTTGAATACTAATAAAATTAAAGATTAATATTGAAAAAAAATAAACAAAATTGAGTTTAAAATTATCATTTATAGCTATTTGTAGTCAATTAATTGAAGCTAATTTTCAGGTAACATTGAATTTGGATTAACAAATAAAAATCAAGAATTTACTTGATTTCCCTTAGTGGAAATTTGTAAAAACAATTTCAAAAAATTATTGTTGTAATATTTAATAGTAAATATTTACAATCTCAATGTCAAAAATTGCAATCATAGGATCAGGTTTTTCAGGAATTAGTTCGGCCGCATATTTATCTGCTGCTGGACATGAAGTGCATGTTTTTGAAAAAAATGCATCAATTGGAGGAAGATCAAGGCAATTAAAAACTGATGATGGATATGTTTTTGACATGGGACCAAGTTGGTATTGGATGCCCGATGTATTTGAAAGATTTTTTAAAGATTTTGGTCATTCGGTTGCTGACTTATACGATTTAAAATTATTGGATCCTTCATTTGATGTTGTTTTTGGTGAAAATGATAAAATGTCGATTCCCGAGAATTTTGAGTCATTGTGTAATCTTTTTGAATCAATAGAAAAAGGAAGCGCTGAAAAATTAAAGCAATTCATGGACGAAGCTGAATATAAATACAAAACTGGTATTGAAAATTTAGTTTATAAACCAGGAATTTCCCTATTAGAATTTGCCGATATTGATTTGATAAAAGGGATGTTTCGTTTGCAAGTTTTTTCCTCGTTTAGCAAGCATGTTCGAAAATTTTTTACTCATCCAAAATTAATTGCTATCATGGAGTTTCCTGTTTTATTTTTGGGCGCAATGCCCCAAGATACTCCGGCTCTTTATAGTTTAATGAATTATGCTGGATTAAAACTAGGTACTTGGTATCCACTTGGTGGTTTTGGAAAAGTAATTGAATCCATGAAAAAAGTTGCTGAAAAAAATGGCGTTATTTTTCATGTAAATGCTAATGTTGAAAAAATTGAAGTTGAAAACAATCAAGTTAAGCATATTATAGTAAACGGTAATGAAGTTAATTGCGATGCAGTTATAGCCTCAGCCGATTATCATCATGTAGAAAGCAAACTATTGGATGAAAAATACAGAAATTACGATGAAGCATATTGGGAGAAAAAAGTTTTTGCTCCCTCCTCTTTAATTTTTTATTTAGGCATAAATAAAAGAATTAATAAATTAGAACATCACACTTTGTTTTTCGATGAAGACTTAAATCAACATGCGGTTGAAATATATAAAACACCCATGTGGCCAACAAAACCATTGTTTTATGTTTGCTGTCCTTCAAAAACTGATGATGAAATTGCACCGCATGGACATGAAAATATATTCCTGTTAATGCCCATTGCAGCAGGAATAACAGATTCTGAGGAAATGCGTGAAAAGTATTTTAAATTAATGATTTCAAGATTAGAAAAACAAGTTGGTGAAGATATTTTATCGCACATTGATTACAAAAAAAGTTTCTGTGTAAATGATTTTGTTTTTGATTACAATTCATACAAGGGAAATGCTTACGGACTTGCAAATACATTGATGCAAACAGCTATTTTGAAACCAAAAATAATCAATAAAAAAATTAAAAATTTATTTTATTCTGGGCAATTGACAGTTCCTGGTCCTGGCGTTCCTCCCTCTATTATATCTGGCAAAGTTGCCGCAGAACTAGTAATAAATCATTTAAAAAAATAACCTATGAAGTCACTATTTGATGATGTTTCAGTTAAGTGCAGCAAACTTACCACCCGAGCTTACAGTACAAGTTTTTCGCTTGGTATATATTTTTTGAAAAGCAATTTACATGATCCTATATATTCAATATATGGCTTTGTTCGTTTTGCTGATGAAATTGTAGACAGCTTTGAAGGATTTGATAAAAGTAAATTATTAAAAAAATTTAAAGCTGAAACCTTTGAAGCCATTGAAAATAAAATTTCATTGAACCCAATTTTAAACTCCTTTCAGCAAGTAGTAAATCAATACAATATTTCACATGATTTGATTGAAACTTTTTTGGATAGCATGGAGATGGATTTAGAAAAAATAGATTACTCAACTGAAAAATATGAAACGTATATTTTAGGTTCTGCAGAAGTAGTTGGGCTCATGTGTTTGTATGTATTTACTGATGGTAATATTAAACTTTATGAAGAATTAAAACCATTTGCCATGAAGTTGGGTGCGGCATTTCAAAAAGTAAACTTTTTACGTGACTTGAAAGACGATTATCATATTCTTGGCAGAGCATATTTTCCAGGAATAGACTTAACAAATTTTTCAGTTTCAGCCAAACAAATGATTGAACAAGAAATTGAAAGTGATTTTATAGCGGCATTGCATGGCATCAAAAAGCTACCTACTTCATCGAGAGGAGGAGTTTATTTGGCTTATGTTTATTACAATTCTTTGTTTAAAAAAATAAAAAATGCAGCTCCTCAAAAAATTCTAACAGAAAGAATTAGAATTAGCAATAGCGAAAAATTTGGATTAATGTTAAATAGCATGTTCCAACATAAATTGAACTTATTATGAGATTATTATTGCTTATAATAATTAGTTTTATTTTTGCCAATAGTTCAGCCAATAATTTTGAATTAGAACAAGCAAGAGAGCTTTACCAAAAATCATCAAAAGAAGAAATTTCATGTAAAAAATTAATTGCTAATTTGCAAATTTACAATGAAACCAACAATACAACTTTAGCAGCTTACAGTGCCTGTGCCACTATGATAATGGCAAAATATGCAATAGGGCCAATTAACAAATTATCGAAGTTTAATGAAGGCAAAAAATTATTGGAAAAATGCATTGAAAAAGACAATAGAAATTTAGAAATACGTTTTTTGCGTTTTACCGTTCAGAGCAATGCACCAAAGTTTTTAGGATATAGCTCTTCAATGTTATTGGATAAAAATTTTATATTAAATGCTTTAACATCCATCAATGACAAACAATTGAAAAATATTGTCATTTCCTTTTTAAAATCCTCTACATATTTAACCAATACTGAAAAACAGAAACTAATTTCTTGAAATTAAATAAAGTGTTTTATTTTTTCAAGTAATTTAAATTAAAGTATGACAAACATTTTTCAAAATAAATCAAGCAAACCCGTAAGCATTTTTTGGTTCAGAAGAGATTTGCGATTGAACGATAATCATGGATTGTTTGAGGCATTAAACAGTTCAAATCATGTGCTTCCAATTTTTATTTTCGATAAAAATATTTTAAATGAACTCAAAGATAAAAAAGATAAAAGAGTTGCATTCATTCATCATGCTTTAGCAAATATCAACAATGAATTACTAAAAATTGGTTCTTCATTATTAGTTATTCATGATGAGCCAATGCATGCATTTAAAACTATTTGTGAAAATTATGTAGTTGAAAATGTATTCACCAACCACGATTATGAACCTTATGCCACGCAAAGAGATCAAAAATTAACAGATTGGTTTTTAGAAAAAAATATTTCATTTAAAACTTTTAAGGATCAAGTTATTTTCGAGAAATCGGAAGTAATGAAATCAGATGGAAGTCCGTACACCATATTTACTCCATACTCTAGGTTATGGAAACAAAAATTAAGTATGGAAGGAATCAAAACTTTTCCGTCTGAAGATTTGAAAGTTAATTTCCTTCAAACAGCTGCTTTCCATTTTCCAACTCTCCATGAAACAGGATTTGAGGAAACTAACACCGGAATTTCTTCCATATTTATTGATAAAAACATAATTTCCAATTACCACAATACGCGCAATACACCTTCCATAAATGGAACAAGCAATTTAAGTGTGCATATTCGCTTTGGAACTGTAAGCGTGAGGGCATTAACCAAAACAGCTTTGGAGTTAAATGAACAATGGCTGAATGAGTTAATTTGGCGAGAGTTTTTCATGATGATATTGTATCATTATCCAAAAGTGGTTGCCCATAATTTTAAATCGAAATACGATGTAATTAAATGGAGAAATAACGAAGCTGAATTTAAATTATGGTGCAATGGTGAAACTGGTTATGAAATAGTAGATGCTGGCATGAAGGAATTAAATGAAACTGGGTTGATGCATAACAGGGTGCGAATGATAGTTGCGGGTTTTCTTACCAAACATTTATTAATAGATTGGCGTTGGGGAGAAGCTTATTTTGCCGAAAAGTTATTAGATTATGAACTTTCCTCCAACAATGGAAACTGGCAATGGTCGGCAGGTTGCGGATGCGATTCAGCACCCTATTTTAGAATATTTAATCCGAGTGAGCAAACCAAAAAATTTGATCCTGAACGAAAGTATATCAAAAAATGGTTAGGGAATTCACCGCTTGTTTTTCCAATGGTAGAACACACTTTTGCCAGACAAAGAGCATTGGATGTTTTTAAAAGTTCCTTGGCGGAAAATGATAATTAAAACTTGTAAGACTTAAACATTATTTAGGAAACAACTGAATACTTTCATTTAATATTTACGATAAATGGTTTTAATTGTAAAAAACTATTATTGCAAACAAATAAAATTTGCAATAAATAGTAAAATGGAGTTCAGAAACCATTAAAAACGGGGCGTTACTGAAAAGCCTTATGAGTAAGAAAAACGATAAATAATATTAAATGAAATCTAATTTTTTTGAATCAAACACCTATTTTATTGATGAAAAAGTAAACTTTTTTAAGTTCGAAAACTGCTATCAAATTTATAATGATAAAGGTGAAAACATTGGCGCTATTAAGCAAAAACTAAACATAGGCCAAAAACTACTTTCTTTATTAATCAGTAAAACCATGTTGCCATTTTTACTTGAAATAAAAGATTCAAACGATAATTTGGAAGTAACAATTTCTCGTGGTTGGACTTTTATATTGTCAAAAATTACCATTAAAAATGCACAGGGTGAAGCCATTGGATATATCAAACAAAAATTCAAATTATTCAGCCCAACTTTTAATATTTTTAATACATCGGAAGAATTAATTGCTGAAATTTCGGGTGATTGGAAAGCATGGAATTTTACAATCAACGATGCAGCCAATAATCAAATTGGATCTATTTCAAAAAAATGGGCGGGTGCAATGAAAGAATTATTTACCACTGCCGATAAGTACAATGTACAAATAGAAGAAAATTACGCAAACCTAGAAAACAAAATTGCAATACTAGCCGGAGCCATCACCATTGACATGGTTTTAAAAGAAAAAAAATAAGAATAGAAAATAGTGTTTTATCCGAAATCAAATGATGATGGATAAAACACTATTATTTTGATGAGTTAAAAACCACCAATTAACGCTGATGTTTTCAATAATTAAAGCTCAGGATCAACACATTCAATTATTGACAGCTATTGGGAAAACATCTTTTATAGCATCACATGGACATAGCGCTTCAGCGGATGACATTCAACAATATGTGAATGCAAAATACACCCAAGAAGTTTTCCAAACGGAATTAAATGATGCTAAAAATATTTACCATTTAATCAGTTATAAAGAACAAACTGCAGGATATTCAAAAATAATTTTAAATGAAAAATTTGCGCATATTCAGTTAGAAAATGTGACCAAATTAGAACGACTTTATTTGTTAAAAGAGTTTTATAACTTAAAATTAGGCTATGAACTTTTGAAATACAATATTGAATTGGCCAAGCAAAATAAGCAAATAGGCATTTGGCTTTTTGTTTGGAAAGAAAACCATAAAGCATTCAACTTTTATAAAAAAATGGGCTTTGAAATTATTGGCGATTATAATTTTAAAATCAGTGAAACCCATTCCAATCCGAATCATCAAATGTTGTTGAGGTTTTAGATTTGAGGAAAGTTAAATATGTAAAAGGAATGAAAAGGTATGGTTAAAGATAGGATTTATTAAGTAAGTCGTAAAGCAAAATCAAATGTATTTGCTTGTAATTTGACCAATTAAATTAATTATATTTGTCAAAAAAATTAGCAATGTTAACACTAAACACAATTCTTAAAGAAATAAATGATGTGCCTGTTAATAGGTTAGAAGAACTTTATCAGTTGGTTCATTCCATGACACCTAAAAGCAAACAAACAGAAGCTTTGCGTAAGAAAATACTTTCTTTTGCTGGTACTTTCAGCGACTTAAGTAATGAAGATTATAATGACTTCTTGAATCAAACAAAAAATTCTAGAACTAAACTTTTTGACCGCAACATTGACCTATGAAACCATCAATGCTTGATACCGATATTCTTTCGGAATTTTTGAGAGGAAATCCAAAAGTTATTGCAAAAGTTGATGAACATTTAAAAGAATATGGATACATCAATTTAAGCATCATTACCTACTATGAAATTCTCAATGGTCTTTTATACAAAGATGCTAGAAAACAGTTAACTCGATTTGAGGAGTTTGTTAGTTTTAATAAAGTAATTCCTTTAACTATGCCTATGGCAAAAATGGCAGCAGTTATTCAAGCTGATTTAAGGATAAAAGGAACTGAAATTGGACACACAGATACTTTAATTGCTGGTATTTCCATAACAAGTGAGCTTCAATTGATAACTAATAATACAGACCATTTCAAGCGAATTAAGGGTTTAGAAATTGCGAATTGGACTAAATAATTTTGAATGAAAAATTTGCGCATATTCAACTAGAAAATGTGACCAAATTAGAACGACTTTATTTGTTAAAAGAGTTTTATAACTTAAAATTAGGCTATGAACTTTTGAAATACAATATTGAATTGGCCAAGCAAAATAAGCAAGTTGGCATGTGGCTATTTGTATGGAAAGAAAACCACCAAGCATTTAATTTTTATAAAAAAATGGGCTTTGAAATAATTGGCGATTATAATTTTAAAATCAGTGAAACCCATTCCAATCCGAATCATCAAATGCTATTGAGGTTTTAGGTTTATTTGTTAATTTTTTTTTCTAGAAATAAAAAGTCCTTTTGATGATTTAGATTTATAAGAAAAAAGTATATTTGAAAAGTATGTAAATTGCATCCTTATTACACTTAAATTGGAAGTAAAAGGATGCATTATGCATCCATATAAACAAGTTAGCAGCAATTATATGACGACAAAACTATTAGACGACGATAACTACTTGACTATTCAACTTCTAAGTTTTGACAAACCAACAGAACTAACAGAACGATTTTATTTTCTCGAAATGTCG
>CANGGG010000082.1 GCA_947453415.1 Bacteroidota bacterium
CCAGCTGCTTCTAGAGTAGCTTTTAAGCTTTCAGCTTCTGTTTTATCAACACCAGTTTTGATTGCTTTTGGAGCACCATCAACTAATTCTTTTGCTTCTTTCAAACCTAATCCAGTTAAGTCTTTTACCACTTTAACTACATTTAATTTAGCTTGACCAGCACTTTTCAATATTACATCGAAAGAAGATTGCTCTACTGCTTCTGCAGCAGCAGCAGCAGGTGCAGCGGCAGCAGCAGCTGCAGCAGCAGGCTCGATGCCATACTCGTCTTTTAAAATTTTTGCTAATTCATTAACATCTTTCACTGAAAGGTTAACTAATTGTTCTGCGAACGCTTTTAAATCTGCCATGATTGTATTGTTTATTTTTGTTTTTTTTGATTAATAAATTTATTTAATTCTGATTTATTCAGGACGCTCAGATAACGTTTTTACTAAGCCTGCAATTTTTCCTCCGCCTGAAGCTTGTAATGCACCAATAACATTTTTAGCTGGACTTTGTAATAAACCAATGATTTCACCAATAAGCTCATTTTTAGTTTTAAGAGCCATTAATGTATCTAATTGATTGTCGCCAATAAATATATCAACGTCAATTGCTGCACCTTTTAAATAAGGAATTGCTGTTTTTTTACGGAATGCTTTAATTGCCTTTGCAGGCTCTTTCATTTCGTGGCAAAACATAAGTGCAGTATTTCCAACTAGGGTTTCACTTAATTTACCAAAATCTCTACCACTGCGTTCCATTGCTTTTTCAATCAATGTATTTTTTGCAATTTGCATAGTAATACCTGATTTAAAAAGTTCACCGCGTAATAGGCTTGTTTGTTTAGCATTTAAACTAGCTACATTAGTTACATAAATATTCTTAAACTCGTTAAATAAACCAGCCAAGTTATCTATCACTTCATTTTTTTCGTGTTTTGTCATAACTGTTGTTTTATAAAATTAAATGCCAGGAATTGATTTAGTATCTACTGAAAGACCAGGACTCATGGTACTACTTAGGCTTACACCTTTTAAGTAAGTTCCTTTTGCCGCTGATGGTTTTAGTTTGTTAATTGCTGAAATTAATTCAACTGCATTTTCAAATAATTTTTGTGGTTCCATTGATGATTTACCAATTGATGCGTGGATTGCTCCTTCTTTATCAACTTTAAAATCAATTTTACCAGCTTTTACTTCTTTTACAGCTTTTCCAATTTCCATAGTAACTGTACCTGATTTAGGATTTGGCATTAAATTACGAGGACCAAGTATTCTACCTAGTTTACCTAATTTAGCCATTACCGAAGGCATTGTTACAATAATATCAATGTCAACCCATCCTTGCTCAATCTTTTGGATGTATTCATCCAAACCTACATGGTCTGCTCCAGCTTCGCGTGCTTCAGCTTCCTTATCAGGAGGTACTAATGCTAATACACGAACGTCTTTTCCAGTGCCGTGAGGTAAACTTACCACACCGCGTACCATTTGATTGGCTTTTTTAGGGTCAACTCCCAAGCGTACATCAATATCTACAGATGAATCAAATTTAGTATAAGAAATTTCTTTAACTAATTTTGACGCGTCAGACAAAGTGTATTTTTTGTTTATCTCAATTTTCTTGAGAACTTCTTTTCTTTTTTTGCTGATCCTTGCCATTGTTTTACTTTCTAAAAATTAATTTTTAAAATGGACTATCACCCGTAACGGTAATGCCCATAGAGCGAGCTGAACCTGCTACCATTTTCATGGCTGATTCTACTTTAAAGCAGTTCATATCTTGCATTTTATCTGCAGCTATATCACGTACTTGATCCCAAGTTACTGAACCAACTTTCTTACGGTTAGATTCAGCAGAACCACTTTTGATTTTTGCCGCATCCAGCAATTGAGAGGCTACTGGAGGTGTTTTAATAATAAAGTCAAAAGACTTATCACTATAAAATGAAATTACAACTGGTAATATTTTACCAGGTCTATCTTGGGTACGAGCATTAAATTGCTTGCAAAACTCCATGATATTTATACCTTTTGAACCTAATGCAGGTCCAATTGGGGGTGCAGGGTTAGCGCTTCCGCCTTTTACCTGCAATTTTACATATCCTACTAATTCTTTTGCCATTTTTGTTTATTTATAAAAATTACTTTTAGTTTAGTTCATATTGTTGATCGTGGAAAGCAGCATCAATAATATTTCTTAACTTCAAGCAGTTATTTTACTTTTCTTTTTCTACTTGTACAAAGTTTAACTCCAATGGAGTTCTTCTTCCAAATATTTTTACCATTACTTTTAGTTTCTTTTTCTCTTCACTTACTTCCTCAATCACACCATCAAAACCACTAAATGGTCCATCTATTACTTTAACAGTTTCACCCACTATAAATGGTTCATCCATTACTTCTCCTTGTTCACCTATTGCATCTACATTTCCTAAAATACGAGCAACTTCTGATTGACGTAAAGGAACGGGTGTAGATTTACCCCCTAAAAAACCAACTATTCCATTAATTGATTCAATAGTGTGCCCAACTTCACCAACTAACTCAGCTTGTATTAATATATATCCTGGTAAATATGCTTTTTCTTTAGCTACTTTTTTACCATTTTTTACTGTATATACTTTTTCAGTTGGAATTAATATTTGTGGTACATGAACACTTAAACCCGCTCTTTCAAGCTCAATTTCTATTTGGGCTTTTACCTTCTTTTCTTGTCCGGTAATTGCTCTGGCTACATACCATTTATATTGTTCTTGTATCATTTTTTGATTTGTTTACTTAAATATTTGGTAAAAAAATCCTAAACCGCCATTACTAATTAAATCCATGATGAAAATTACAAATGCAATTAATAATGCAGCTATCATAACAATAATAGTACTTTCTTGTAACTCACCCCATGTAGGCCAAGTTACTTTGTTCATTAATTCATCGTATGATAATTTTACGTATTCTTTAATTTTATTCATAGTTTTTTGTGTTTACAATATTACTTGTTATCACTTTAATATTTAGCAGGAGTGGAGAGATTCGAACTCCCATCAGCGGTTTTGGAGACCGACATTCTACCCTTGAACTACACTCCTAAACTTAAAATGTATATAGACAATAAATTTTGGGCAGAAACAAGTTCTACCCAAAATTCAATTGTATATTATATTAAAAAATATTATTTCAATATTTCAGTAACCTGACCAGCACCTACTGTACGACCACCTTCACGAATAGCAAAACGTAAGTTTTTTTCCATTGCGATTGGGTTGATTAATTTTACAGTAATAGTAACATTATCACCAGGCATAACCATTTCCATTCCTTCAGGTAAAACTACTTCACCTGTAACGTCTGTTGTACGGAAATAGAATTGTGGGCGATATTTGTTAAAAAATGGAGTGTGACGTCCACCTTCGTCTTTTGATAATACATAAATTTCAGCTTTGAATTCAGTGTGAGGCATTACTGAACCTGGCTTGCAAATAACCATTCCTCTACGGATAGCTTCTTTATCAACACCACGTAATAATAAACCTACGTTATCACCTGCTTCACCTCTATCAAGAATTTTACGGAACATTTCAACACCTGTAACTGTAGATGTTAATTTTTCTGCGCCTAAACCAATGATTTCAACACCTTCGTTTGAGTTAATGATACCACGCTCAATACGACCTGTAGCAACTGTACCACGACCTGTAATTGAGAATACATCTTCAACTGGCATTAAGAAAGGTAATTCAGTTAAACGAGGAGGAACGGGAATGTATGAATCCACTGCATTCATTAATTCCATGATTTTAGCAACCCAAGTAGCATCACCATTCAAACCACCCAAAGCAGAACCTTGGATAACTGGAATTTCATCACCAGGATATTCGTATTTGTTTAACAAATCACGGATTTCCATTTCAACGATTTCTAATAATTCTGCGTCATCAACCATATCCACTTTGTTCATGAATACAACGATTCTAGGAACACCAACCTGACGAGCTAACAAAATATGTTCGCGAGTTTGAGGCATAGGACCATCAGTAGATGCAACCACAAGGATAGCACCATCCATTTGAGCAGCACCCGTAACCATGTTCTTAACATAATCCGCGTGACCTGGACAATCTACGTGAGCGTAGTGACGATTTGCTGTTGAATATTCAACGTGAGCAGTATTAATTGTAATACCGCGTTCTTTTTCTTCAGGAGCTGAATCGATTGATTCGAATGAGCGAGCTTCTGACAATCCCGCATCACTTAATACTTTAGTGATAGCAGCTGTTAATGTAGTTTTACCGTGATCTACGTGTCCAATAGTTCCAATGTTTACGTGTGGTTTACTACGGTCAAATTTTTCTTTAGCCATGATTTTATTTTTTTAGTTTATTGTTTTTAATTGCACCAAAAGCCCCTTATGGAGCTAGTTTATTTTTTTTGAGCTGTTGAAGAGAATTGAACTCTCGACCTCTTCCTTACCAAGGAAGTGCTCTACCCCTGAGCTACAACAGCTTGTTTATAATTAATGTTGTAGTTCTTTATAAATTTAACATTCGTCAAATTGAACTTCTTAACTCTCAATTTATTAATCCGAAACAAACAAATTAATGCCTATTTAAGATAAATTGTTTTATTTTTTGATATCACTCAATAAAACAAATTATTAGAGCGAGAGACGAGGCTCGAACCCGCGACCTACAGCTTGGAAGGCTGTCGCTCTACCAACTGAGCTACTCTCGCTTATAATATTTTTGGTGGGGAGAGAAGGATTCGAACCTTCGTAGATTTCTCAACAGATTTACAGTCTGTCCCATTTGGCCGCTCTGGTATCTCCCCTTATTACTATAAGGGTATAATAATAATGAGCCACTTGCCGGAATCGAACCAGCGACCTACTGATTACAAATCAGTTGCTCTACCAGCTGAGCTAAAGTGGCTTTTAGTTTTTATATTTATTAAGATACTGGTAATACCTTACTTTTTTACTTAAATATTATACTTTAAAATGTAAAGAACTTATTTTGTTCGTTTTTTCGGACTGCAAATGTAGCGTTTTTATGCAAATTACAAATAGCTTACAAAAAAAAAGTGTTTTTTTTTCGATAAGTATTGAAAAACAATGACATTTTTATTTTTTTGTTTTAAAAACACTGCAATTAAAAGTCGAAAACTAGTACTTTTTAAATAAAAAAGCTAGCACTTTTGATGCTAGCCTTATAATTTTACTATTTTTTAAGCTTTTTCTTGTATCTTTTCTTTTTGCTTTTTTACCTGTGCAATAATTTTATCAATTACCAAATCAATTGCATTTTCAAAAGTATTGCTATTTTCCTTTGCGAAAATGTCTTTACCACCAGCATTTAATTTTATTTCCACTGTTTTGTTTTCCTTGTGTTCATCTTTTTCTAATCTTAAATAAACCATTATATTATCTATTCCCTCATAAAAAGTTTTGGTTTTTTCTACTTTTTTAGTAATTAAATCAAGCAGTTTTTGGTCTGCGTCAAAATGGATTGATTGAATGTTAACTTTCATAATTTCGATTTTTTTGAATTGTTAAGAATGAATATTTATTATTTTCTAGGATGTTTTTTGTAAACTTCTTTTAATTGCTGAATGCTATTATGAGTATATATTTGAGTGGCGGCTAAGCTTGAATGGCCCAAAAGTTCTTTTATTGCATTTAAATCAGCTCCTTTATTTAATAATTGCGTAGCATAAGTGTGCCTTAATACGTGGGGGCTTCTTTTTGATAATGTAGTCACTTGACTCAAATATTTTTTTACTGTATTATAAATAAATTTTGGATAAAGCTGTTCACCTTTATTGGTTAATAATAAATATTGATTTGAAAATCCAAGTTTATTACTTTCAATATGATATGTTTTTATTAGCGCTAAAGTTTCAGATGTAATAGGAATGATTCTTTCTTTATTTCTTTTACCCAAAACCTTAATTTGTTTTTGAAAAAAATCAATATTTGAATTTTGCAAGTTTTGTAATTCCGATAATCGAACGCCTGTTGAATAAAACAAATTAATCAACAACTTATCTCTCAATCCTTCAAAATCATCACTGAAATGCTTTTGAAGTTTGTTATCATCCAATAAGTTATCCATTGCCTCTAATTCAACAAATTCTGGTAATCGTTTTTCAACTTTAGGTGATTGAATTTTTTCTAATGGATTTATTTCAACAATTTGTTCTCTCAATAAAAAATTGTAGAACGATTTTAAGGTAGAAATTTTGCGGCCTATTGATTTGTTTTTAATACCTTCATTGATCATATGAACCAACCAACTTTTTACATGTTGGTGATTAATTTTTTCAATTAAATTTATTTGATAAATATGAAAAAGATAATTTTCAAATTGTATTAAATCGTTTTGGTAACTAATTAAAGTATGTTTTGAATGTTTTTTTTCAAACTCAACATATTGTAGAAATTGTTTAATTAAATTACTCAAATCCATATAAACGAAAGTAGATATATTTATTACAAAATCAACTAAATTTTATTTTTATTTTGCTCAATGATTATGAATCAATTCAATTGTTTTAAAAAAAATATTTCAATATGCAGTTAAACCACAAATCTTAGCTTAATTCAATTTTATTTCTTGTATTTTCCAATTTATAATTCAATTTTTTAAAGTATTGGTTTCTTTGTTTCTCTCCTACCCCACTTATTTGAATTGATTTTTTTATTAAATTTTTCAACCATTCTTCTGCTTCATTTACAAACAAAGAATTTGTTGTAGTCATCATGTTAAATGTATTATAACTTACATAAGATATTTTTGTATTTCCAATGTTTGCCACAATACTATTATTACCAACCATTACTTCACTTTGATACATGGTAAAGTTTTCTTTTCCGCTTAATAATTTGCTGCTATTGATACACATTTTTACTAATATATCCATTTCATTTTTAATAGAATCACAGATGACCAAAGCATCTTTTTTATCTTGAAAAAAACCACTTTCCCAAAAGTATTCTACTTGTTTAATTGTTGAATTAAAGGAGTCTTCTGTCCATATTTCTACTGAGTTGGTTTGATTATAATAAAAGGAAATATCTTTTGCCATTTGAACCAATGTTGGATCAATTAAAGTTGGTTCGTAATTTTTATTGATAAAATCAACATCGCCAAGAATGGTTTTTAACCAATAAAACAGCTTAAAATTAATGAGTATTTCATCGTTAAAATGATGCCAAATTGGAACATCATCAGCTGAGTATAAAATAGTATTTTCTGGCCTAGAACTAATGGCTTTTAAGTTTGATAAAATATTAGCAAGCCAATTTTTAAAATTCACCTTATTGTGTTCTAATAAAGTAAAATCAAAAGTAGCTTTATTACTAAAAATCTCTACTTCTTCATCAAATTTAATTTTGAATGTTTTACATAAAACTGCAACTTCTTCAATATTGAATAATTTTTCGCCTCTAATGCGCCTATATGCACTGTCAACGCTTAAATTTAACACATCTGAAATACTTTGTACTAAATTTTCATTCATGGGAAGAACTGCCTTTATTTTATTGATGAGCTGCTCTTGAATATTATTTATTGCTTCTTGCGCCATTTTTTTTTAGTAATTAATCAATTATGCTGCTTTTATTTTTTGCAAAATATGCAAAACGTATTTATTTTTTTGCAAAAAATGCAAATAATCTTTTTTCCTATTGCAAAAACCTTTTCAAATTACATTTTTTACCAAACTTATTCAATAGCCATTTAAAAATCAATTATTTCCAAAAACCAATATCCAACATATTTGTAAGGTAAAAAACAAACAAAAAATATTATGAAAAATTTAAAAACCTTAAGTAAACAAGTATTCTTGTTATTATTATTAACTGTTTTGGTTAATGAATTAAATGCTCAAACAGTTAAATCAACTGTTAAACCAACTGTAATTATATTAAATGCAGAAAGCAGAGGATTACCAAATGATGCTACTCAATTGGGAAATATTTTAAGAGCTGAAGTGGAAAAGCTTGACGATTTTGATGTAACAGACAAGTATGACGTTGCTTTTTTAATTGAAAAAAACAAATTGAATGTTTCAAATTGTTATGGTAAAACATGTTTACTTGAAATAGCAAAAGTTATTCCTACTGATTACATCATTACTGGAGGAGCTGAATTAATTGGCCAAAACATTACTGTAACTATCAGAATGATTAATGTGCAAAAGCAAAGCATTGAAAAAACTACCACCATTGAGTTCAATAATATGCCTGATGAAATTCAATCGATGTTTAGAATTACGGTTCAAACTATGTTTAACAAAACAGTAAACCAAGACTTACTTGTTATGTTAACAAAGCAAAATAATTTTGAAAATACTTTAAACAATCCCAATCAAAATAAAATCAATTTGCAAGGACCTCGTTTTGGTTTTATTACGGTTTTAGGCCAAGATAGAAAAACACTTATTGCAAATAAATTAGATGGAGGTTATGAAGTCAATCCATTGTTTTTTCAATTTGGTTATCAATTTGAAAAACAATACTTAAATGAAGGAAATTTTCAAGCATTGTTTGAAGTTATCCCTATGATTTCGGGACTTGAACAATCTATGTTTATTCCAAATATTGCTTTATTAAATGGCTTTAGAAACAGTAAAAATGGATGGGAATTTGCTTTTGGACCTACCATAAGTATTTCAAAACAATTAGATGGATATGAAGATGCAAGTGGTAAATTTATAGCAGGAAAGGATCCTATAACAAATAAATTTGTTACTAGAATGGATAGCAGAGGCGATTCGCGTTTAACTGGTGCATTATTGATAGCTTTAGGTAAAACTTTAAAAAGTGGAAAGTTAAATATTCCTATTAATATCTGGTGTTTGTTCCCATCTACCGAAGGAATTACAAGATTGGGTGTATCGTTTGGTTACAATACAAAACCATAATTTAAAATTATGGAAAATATTTTTAATTACGTTTTAGAAATAATATTAGTAATATTATTAGCAGATTTTTTTGCCGGTACAGTACATTGGTGGGAAGATGCTTATGGAAATCCTAATTGGAAATATTTGGGGAAAAGTATCATCATTCCAAACATTGAACACCATCAATTTCCACGAAGGTTTTTAAAAAACACCTTCGTGGACAGGGTTAAAATATCAGTATTCATAGCATTCATATTGACGGGAATACTATATTTATTTAATATGTTAAATTATACCTTATTTTTTGCTTTGTTTTTGGCATCATTTGGAAATGAATTTCACGCTATGACACATAAAACTGATAAAGAAAATGGAAAAACAATTGTTTTTTTTAAGAAAATTGGGCTTGTACAATCTAGCAAAATACACGGGCAACATCATAAATCGCCTTATAATATTAACTATTGTGTAATGACTAATTATTTGAATCCTATATTAAGTTTTATTCGTTTTTGGATCATCATAGAATTTTGTTTAAAGGTATTTGGTATCAATAACAGCAGAAACAATCCAATAAGAAATGGATATTAATTTAGAATTTCTTTAATAAAAAGAAAAACATTAACAAAACTATAAATATGAAAAAATTGATTCCGATTATTATGATTTTCTTTACGGTAAGTATTTGTTTCTCCCAAGACATTATTACAAAGAAAAACAAGGCATTTATTCAAGCAAAAGTATTGGATTCAAATGCCACGGAAATAATTTACAAACAATATTTCAATCAAGATGGACCAACCTATATAATTTTAAAAGCAGACTTATTGAAAATCCATTATGAAACTGGAAAATTAGAAAATTATAAAGATTATGTTAGACC
>CANGGG010000083.1 GCA_947453415.1 Bacteroidota bacterium
GGTTAATGAACCACCGTTTTCTATTTTGCGGGCAGCACCAAAAAAACGTTTTGGTTTATGTAAAGCATTTGCTTCTACACCACCCGAAAGCACTTTTCCTGATGAAGGTGCAACGGTATTAAATGCACGCGCCATACGTGTAATTGAATCTAATAAAATTACCACATCATGACCACACTCTACCATGCGTTTTGCTTTTTCCAAAACCATATTTGCTAATTTTACATGCTTATCGGCAGGTTCATCAAAAGTACTTGCCACCACTTCAGCTCTTACGCTACGTTGCATGTCGGTAACTTCTTCTGGACGTTCGTCAATGAGTAAAACCAATAAATAAACTTCAGGATGATTTTTGGCAATAGCGTTTGCAATGTCTTTAAGTAATATAGTTTTACCAGTTTTTGGTTGTGCTACTATTAATCCACGCTGACCTTTTCCTATAGGAGCTAAAATATCAATAATTCGGGTAGAATATGTGGAAGCGTTATCGGCTAAACGTAAACGCTCATCGGGAAATAATGGTGTTAAATGTTCAAACGCAACCCTATCTCTAACTTCAGCAGGATTACGGCCATTAATAGATTCTACTTTTATTAAAGCAAAATATTTTTCACCTTCTTTAGGAGGGCGAATGGTTCCTTTAACAGTGTCACCTGTTTTTAAACCAAACAGTTTTATTTGAGATGGAGAAACATATACATCATCGGGACTCGACATATAATTATAATCGCTTGAGCGAAGGAAACCATAGCCGTCAACCATTGTTTCTAAAACGCCTTCACAGTTTACAATTCCATCTAATTCTATGTATTCTTGTTTTTCTTTTTCTCTGAAATTTTGTCTATCGTTTCTGTTTTTATCCCATTTGTTAGGTGGTCTAATTTCTCTTGGTAAATTATTTTCTGCATTTGCAGGTTTTTCTCCTTCTTTATTTTCAATATTAGCGGTTTCAGCTGTTTTATTTTCTATGTTATTGTTTTCTGATGTCGTAACTACTTGATCAGTATTTCCATTGTTATCAACTAAAATTTCTTTTGGCAGTACATTTTTTTCAAAACGATTACCCTTGTTTCCATTAGGTGCTTCCGAATTGTTTTTAAATGATTTTTCCTTGTTATCATTTTGAGTTCTTACTGTACGCTCTTGTCTGATTTTATTAGGAATAATTGCAGGAGTAATTGTTTCGTTATTAGTATCAATGATTGATTCAATAATTGGCTCTTTATTAATGATTATAGATGCTACTACTTCAGAAATTTCCTCATTGGGAATTTCTTTTACAATTTCAGGAATGTCTTTGTCTTTTTTAATTCTTGGTTTGCGTTTAACAGTAATTGGTTCAGCTTTTGCCGTGTCAATTATGCTTTTTTCAGCAATGCTGTTCACCAATTGTTCTTTGCTTAAATCAGCAACATTTGAAATTTTCATAAATTCAGCTAATTCTTTTAGCTCTGAATCTTTCATTTCGTTCAAAGTAGTTTTTTCGTACATGTAGTAATGTAAAGTAATTTACAATAAATTTTTTTTGATTTTTTTTTGAAGTTGCAAATGCAACAATTTGAAGAAAAAAGTGTGTTTGTAGTTAATAGTATAGCTATATTCCTTTTTTCTGAGTGCAATTATAATAAAAGCAATAATATAAACAAGAAGTTATTTTATTTCCATTCAAAAATCAGTTAAATAGGTATTGATCATTGGTTTTAATGGAATAATATATAATTAAATGTTGATATTGTTTATAACATATATGTAATTCAAATTTATCCTTGAAATTTATAGGAATCAGAAAGGTATTATATAAATAAAAAAAAAGCCATTCTTGAATTTTCAAGAATGGCTTTTTACTTAAACTTGTTTTTAAAACTATTGTTTGATTAATTTAATGGTTTGTTGTCCATTTATTTTAATAAAATAAACACCTTGTTTCATTTCTGAAGCAGTAGTTATTTCATTTTTACCCAATTTGTTTAATGTTTGAGTATGAATCAATTTACCATGTATGTCATATATTTTAACATCAGTATTTTCATTTACATTACTTTCAATAATTAGTTTATTGGTAAATGGATTAGGATAAACTGAATAAATATTTCCATTAACAATTGGATCAATGTTAACAATAGGAGAGTAGCTGTATTTGCCATCAAAATCAACTTGTTTAAGGCGATAGAAAATGGTGTTGTTAAATTCTGCATTGTTATCTGTAAAATTATATTTTACATTAGTCGAACTGTTTCCAATTGATTTTACCTCACCTATTTTTTCAAAACCGTCAATTGTATTATAAGCACGTTCTATCTCAAATTTAGCGTTGTTATATTCAGCTGCTGTTGCCCAATTTAATGCAACTGCATTATCTACTTTTTTACCTCCAAAACTTAATAATTTAACTGGTAAAGTAGAAGTTCCATTTGAAGCAATGGTGAACTGACCAAATGTGCTAATATTAGTAAATGTAACAGTGTTTGAAGTTATGTTAGAAGTAGTAGCAGTGTTTGCAATAGTCCAAGCAGCATCAGAACCAAATGCCCTTGTGTATAAACGAACAGCAGTATCTGTAGTTAAAATAGAGCCTGTTTGTAAATTTCCTATGGTTATATCTGCTGTGTATGTTCCTGGAGTTCCAAAAGGGCGCAATACCCAAAACTTAGGATTGGCCAAATTATGCGCAGCTGCAGGTAATACATTAGAAGGATAAGGAATTTCAGTCATTGTTAAATCACAAGCATTGTCAAATGGATCAGTAATTAAAACAATCATGTCGCCATTTAGGTAGTAACCAGTACTGTTAACTCCGAAATTAATTAAGGCGGTATCGTTACCCAAAGGTAAAGTAGAAGGTATTAGGGGAGCCCCTACAATTATGCCCGTAGCACCACTTATTTGGTCAGAGAATTGAGTAGCACTTGTACTTTCGTTTAATTGAGTATAAGACATTAAACCTGCTTCTTTACCAGTTAAAGCTCTGTGCATATTTTTTCTAATCATAGCAGAATCAATGGCAATATTCCAGGTTCTAACTTCATCGATTGCACCATTAAATGCAAAACCCATATCCCATGAATTCATTCCTACAAATTGATCATTGCCAGAAACAGTCATTGTGGTAGTAACAGTAGAAGGAATTGCTCCTGTTTGCATACCATTAATATATGTTTTTACACCAACTCCACTTTGCCATGTAACAGCAACGTGAGTCCAAGTATTAGTAGGAACTAATCCAGCTCCATTTAATCTAATTGAACCTGTTCCGTTAGCCACTGTCCAAATTTCAGCATCTAAACCACCCGTTGGATTAATACCCATACAGAACCCATTTGTAGTGGAAGATTTAGCAAGAATTTTTTGGTCAGTATTATTGATAGTTGGTTTTACCCAAGCCTCCATTGAAAATGCTGTTGTAGCATTTAAGTTAGCTTGGTTTGTTAATTTATAATATTTAGCAGAAGAAACACCAGCTGCAAAAAATGCATTCCCAGCATTTTTAGTAACAGTATTTAAAGGAATTGTCAATGTATCGTTTAAAGTATAGTTATCTGTTAATCCGTTTGGACCGTCAGTATATACTTTTAAAGTATTGAAACCAGCAGGAATGTTTATTTGGTTAGTACCAGTAAATAATACTGAAGTGGTATCACAACCATTTAAAGTTCCTGTCCATGCTAAAGTAACTGTAGTTCCACCATTTAATTTATACCTTACATTCATACTTGTAACAGAAGAAACAGCATTGTTTCTAATTACTACTCTTAAATCTTGTAATCCAGGAGAAGTTGGCAATGCATAAGAAATATTATTAATTGATAAATCCCTGGCATAACTGGTGGCTTCATGAGCGCCAATAACAGGAGTGGTACTTCTGCTATTTCCATCTATATCCGTTGGAATTTGAGATGATAAATCGATACCACGAATACAAGCATTTGTTAAACGTAAGTTTGTATTTGAAATAAAGGAAGGATTTACATTATATGAAGTATCGCCACCAGCTAAATTTGAAAGGAAATTAGAGGAAGTAAATGATGAGCCTCTAAAAATTAATGGAGCGGTAGAACTTGAAGGGTTATAATAAACATTGTAATTAATTACATTTCCAGTTGGATTAGTACTAAAATAGGCTGGAGTAGTAGTACCATTGGACGCAAAAATATTGTTTTTAAAATATGAAGTTCCAGTTCCTGTAGAGTTATAATAATATAAACCATATGAAGCGGTGGCTCCTAACGTTCTGAATGAATTATGGTATATATTTATTAAATTAGTTCCAGTTGCACCAGTATATACATAAGCACTTGCATAAGCACTTGCACCATAGGTAATAAACATATTATTGCTAATTTCATTTGAAGAAGTGCCTCCTGTCCAATAGTAATAATAAATACCAGCATAACCAGCATACACATAATTTTTAATAATGCGAGTAGGGTTTGCACTTGCATTTTGATTATAATAAACATACATTCCATAGCTTGAAGCATTGGTTGGATTCATGTTAATGTTATTACTAATAATATCAACTGCATTTGATATGTAATAAAAACGAATTCCGTAGTAATAAATATTGTTTAAGGTATTGAATCTAATTCTATGACCTCTATTATAAGAAGCATTTAAATTACCACTTGTTGAAATTTGAATACCATAATATCCACCAGTAACAATGTTACTATCAATGGTAACAGAATCTGCCCATTGGTTTCCATCTGCCATACCAGAACTAGCACCTGTAACTATAATTCCATAAGATGTAGAAGTTCCCGTGTTTGGTAAATTTACAATACATTTATTTACGGTAAAACCTACACCAACATTTGAACTTGTTCCGCCAACTAAAGCTATACCCGAACAAGAACCTGCATAAGTATTATTAACTGTTAAGTTTTTAATAGTAACATAACTTACTTGGTTAATTAAAAATGCCGTACTTGGTGCATTTACCGATAAAATTCTATTCGATGAATTAACTCCATCAAATGTAATGGTATTGGTTGCTGAAGTACCATAAACTGGTCCTAATAATGCTACTGGAGTGGTATATGTTCCAGGATTTACAGTAAAGTATACTGGTCCATTTATACCTGAATTTTGCAAAGCAAAAGTGGCATCTGCAAAAGTGTTAAAACTAGCTGTTAATCCACCAATGGTATAGTTACCATTTAAAGGTGGTGAATAAACAAATGTTGATCTTAAGGTATCGTTAGTTAGGTTGCCATCAGTAGTTCCACTAGGCAATGAAGTATAAACTTTTAATGCATTTGTTCCAAGTGCAATGGTTAATTGGTTTGAACCACTGAAAGTAACTAAAGCAGTATCGCAGGTAAATAAAGTATCAGTTCTTACTATTGTTATAGGAGTTCCTCCATTTAAAGTATAACTAATATTGTATCCTGTTATCATTGTTGAACCAGAATTTTTTACACGTGCAACTAAATTTTGAGCTCCTGGTGAAACCGGAACCGATGGATTGTATAAAATATCTACCGTTAAATCATTTGAATTGCTTGCAAATTCATATAGACCTAAAGATGGATTTGTTCCTCTTGGGTTGCCATCATAATCGGTAGGAACGCTGCTTAATAAGTTTACTCCACGGGTACAACCATCAGTTAAATGTAAATCTGTTGTTGAATTAAATGGAGGTGTTTTTGCAAATGATGAATCTCCACCGGTAGTAGTTGTATTGTAATTTGCACTTGTAAATGCAGCGCCTCTAAATCCTAATGAAGTAGTTTTAGCATTGTAGTAAGTATTATAATTGATACAATTTATAGTTGGGTTAGAGCTAAAATATGCAGGATATACAGTAGTACCATTTGTGGAATAAATTGAGAAAATATTATTCTTACAAGTTATACCATTAGCATTTAATGTATTGTAATAATATAAACCATATTGAGTGGTTCCCATTCCATTAATATGAATAGTATTGTGGTAATATTCGTAAGTAGCAGCTACGCCAGTATATAAATAATTAGCATAATTGGTAGAATAAGACATGTTGCCATAAATGGCATTATTATAAATTTTAGTTGGAGCAGTAGCTGTTGAAGCATTGTAATAAATATACATAGCCATGTACTGAACATTAATTATTTTATTGCCAATTATTTCAGTTGAAATACCTGCATTTGAATTTTGGCAATAATAGTAATACAAGCCATAACCAGTAGAAACATTTGCTTGGTTCATTGAAATGGTATTATACAATACTTTACAAGGATTATAAATATAATACATGTATAATCCATAAGTATAAGCATTATTTATAGTATTGTTTCTTACTAAAAAACCTTTGTTGTTAGCTGAACTTGCACCGGTATTTCCATATACTACTACTCCATAATAACCACCAGTAGTAATATTACTATCTATAGTAATAGAATCCATATTATGGTTAGCACCTGAAATTGGTGAACCCGATACAAAAATAGCAGCACTTGGTGAGGCAATTGCATTTGGTAAACTCACAATACAGTTGGTAACTGAACTTCCCGAACCATTGGTATTGGTTGAATTACCTACTAAAGCAATTCCTGCACATCCACCATTAAAACGATTGATAACAGTTAAATTTCTAATGGTAAAATAATTGTTATTGGTACTTGCTAAAATAGCATCTGCAACAGTATCTGTTAAAATACATGTGTTTTTATTGGTTCCTGTAAGTGAAATTCTATTAACAGCACTTACTCCTGAAATGGAATTAAAGGATGCTTTACCAACATAAGTTCCTGGATTTACAATGATATTTACAGGACCACAAATTCCATAATTAGTCAAATCATTAGCAATGGCAGTTAGCGAAGTGTAGTTAGCACCAGTTGCACCCACAGTATAAGTTCCTGAAAGTGATGGTTTCAATAATTTTGTTAATGTGTCATTTACAGTGGTTGTATCTGCTATTCCATTTGGATAAGAAGTCCATACGATTAAATTTTTTGCTGTACTACCTGTAAAAGTTGTAGATCCTAATGTTAAAGCAGTATCTATTGGATTACTAAAAGGATTTCCAACGGTATCTAATGGAGTAGAGAAATAAGTAGGCGTTTGAACCACACCGTCTAATTTCCAATTTACCCTAACGCTATCTATTTTATTATGTCCAAAATTTGCAATTCTAACTTTAATATCTTGTGTACCACCGCAAAAGTTTGATGGAGAAAGTAATGCTTTAACGCCCGCGTCATTATAGCTTGAAAAAGCAGGCTCAAAAGTAATGTTTCCTATAAAACCTCTTGGTGTATTAGCCGGAGCCGCAGGAGGAACGGCAGTTCCACCATAACCAATATTTGTACCTGTTATAATATTACAACCTCCTGCTGAAAAAGTGTAGGTTCCTGCGGTAATAGTTGAATATCTTACTGTAACTGAAGTAGCTGTGGCCAATACTAATCCATAAGTGGTGAATGGTGGTACTACAAAATTACCCCCTGTAATAAAAGGTTGGGTAACAGTAGACGTTCCACTTGCAGTAAGTGTAATAGAATTTGACAATGCAATGTTCCATCCGTTTGTAGTTGCAATAGCTCCAGGAGCACCACTAATTGGGGTGGTTTTATACCACAATTGTGCGGTGTAAACACCAGCTGTAGATGCAACACTTTCTACTCCTCTAATAATAACTGGATAAGGGTTTGTGTTTTGAAAGTTAAATGCAACTTGACCCGTACCATTATTATTGGCAAATCCTGTAGTTGCTACAACACTTGTTTGTGCTTTAACTAAAAATGTTTGAAATATCAATATAAAAGCAATGAGGCTTTTTTGATATTTGAGTTGTTTGTAAATTTTATGCATATTTTTTTTATTTATTGATTCAAAAGTAAGAAATTATTTAATTGGTATTTACATTTTTTTTTAAAAATTTATTTATTGTCATCTATATTATCTAAAAAATCTTGGATATTAAAATTTAAATAGTATCCAAAAGGATTAAGTCCTTCTTTCCCAAAATCATTAAATGGATACCATTTTTGATGATCAGGAATATAAACTTCCATTGCTTCTGCAGTAGGAAATATTTTATAATCGAAAATGGTGGTATTTAATGCCAAATAACCTGGGTAATAAAAGTGCATTCCATTGTTAATTCCAAGTTCCATTTTTAACAACATCATGTATTTACTCAAACTATATTTTTTATAAGTTGGATCGTAAAAATTAGTAATATCCATCATGGTTAATTTACCTAAATCAAAATAACTTGCTGCTATTAATTGATTACCATCTCTTATTTGAATTGTTTTGGTGTGAAATGATGCCAAAGGCAATGTTTCTGGCTTTCCGTTTAAGCATAAATTTACAGTTTCAGAAGGTTCAAACTTTAATTTTGCGCGGTATCTTTGGTATAATTCTTCTATTTCTTCATCAATAAAACAATCGGAAATGGTAACAGTAAATTTTTTATTTTTTTTATAAATAGATAAGTCTTTTATATTACCTATTTTGAATAAATTTGTTCTTAACCAAAATACATCAACAATCATGTTATTGATAGTGTCGTAGCAGCAGTTATCAGTAAATATTAGTCTGTTCCAGCGGTAATATCCTTTGGCTAAATAATTATCTAAAACTTCGCCTGTTATTTGCTCCATGAATTTAATTAGTATATTTTTTTACAAATATAAAATATAAAGTACCGATACATTGGAAAATTATAAAATATGAATTTGACTGTGCTTAGTTTACTTACCAAACTTCTATTTGCTAATTGTTTGTGCTTGAATGCAGCGGCACCAAAATTTACAAGAGTTTCAATGGTGCACAAAACAAGACATCTCTCAAAAAAAATTGGAGTTATTTTGTTTTGTGCAGCTAGAGGTATTAATTTTTTTTTAGTTTGGGTGAACCAAACAAACAATGCCCTTTGCATTCGCAAAGTATGCATTTTTATTTGCTGTACACCTTTACAAGCTATGCTTGTAGGCGTTCCGCAAATAAAAATGCCCCAACCTTACGGCTAGGGCATTGACTAGTGGAGCTGGAGGGATTAATTCTTTTTCCCGTTTGGGTGAACCATACAAACAATGCCCTTTGCATTCGCAAAGTATGCATTTTTATTTGCCGTACAACTTTACAAGCTATGCTTGTAGGCGTTCTGCAAATAAAAATGCCCCAACCTTACGGCTGGGGCATTGATTTGTGGAGCTGGAGGGATTCGAACCCTCGTCCGGAAATGGAATTGCTATGCCTTCTACATGCTTATAGAAACATTGGTTTTCGAACTAAGTTGGCTGTTCCTCGGGCCGGCTTAATTTATAGTTTATTGTTTACTTCAAACAGCCATAAACACACTGCTTAAAGGTTTGGTTTTAATGATGCCTCTATTGTAAAACGAAACAAAACATAACATTTTACGAGACAATGGCATTTGCGTAATCCTAGATTAAGCAGCCATGGCAAAGTTAGACTCGCCAGATAAAATTTTGAGACTTGATATTTACGAGCTAAACTCCCCACGCTCGGCATGCTTACATAACCCTTGCTCACCCCGTCAAAACCGGTCAGCCCCCTTTTTTAGTTTATAGTTGATAGACCATAGACCATAGAATTTTAACTATTGTCTATCGACCATTGTCTATCGTCTTTTTATTCAAACTCAATCATTTTTTGGTTTTTGTCTACAATATTTTTTTCTTCAATATGTATTTTTTTAACAATTCCATCGGAAGA
>CANGGG010000084.1 GCA_947453415.1 Bacteroidota bacterium
CATTTTGAATCATAGCACTTGGAGTGGCATACATTGATCCCCTATCAGTTTTAGGGGGTTCAATGGTAAAAGTCAAATCTTCAGTTTTAACATCAGGAGCACCATAACCACCACCATTTTTGGTTTTCACTAAAAGAGAAATTCCTTTTTTATAAACGTCAGCAGCCGGAACTTCATAAAATGCCGTTGGTGTCATTTCATAATACCAAACCAAAGGACCCTTAGTAGCATCGTTGGTCATTTTTAAAGCTTCATTCGAATTTTGCCATGATTTTTCACCCGTTCCATTTACCAAAGGATGTCCAAGTGGATGTTCTTTAGGATTCCATGTCCAAATATAAAACGGACCAGTACTATCTTTACAACTTGTATTGGTTGTTTTGGTTAAATCTACATAAATTCTGATTGGTTTGGTTACGTCTGGATTTTCGGGTTCAATCCAACTTGCTTGTCCAAATACCTTTGCGCTTAATAAACTGAAGGTAATTAATAATGTGATTATTCTTTTCATTGATTTTTCTCCTTAATAATTTATTTTCTTTCAAATTCTAACACATATGAAAACTTTAATTCAGTTCCACAATACACTGGTTTGCGAAACTTTAAAACTGAATCAACAGTTCTGATTGAAGCACCTAAAGGCAAGCTAAATTCTGTTCCACCAGTGGGAATAAATGTTACCAATGTAGGAAAATCATTGTTATCAAAACTCCATTTTCCGTTTGGAGCTTGAAAAAAGTTGATCAATACATTTGAAGTATCAACTGTATAATTTCCAATATTATTGGCGTAAGTAAACGTTATGTTTGGTTGCGTTTTATTGCTGTTTTTTACAGTAAAAAAATCACCCATTGAGGTTGTTTCTTTAATGAGTGAAAGTTCGTCCACCATGCTACATCTTTTTAATTCCCAACTTGCGGTAATTCCATCTATTTTACTTGAGGGAACACCAATGTCTTTTATTTCTTTTTTGCAAGCAATTGCAGTAATTAAAATGCTTGCTATGATTATTGCTTTCATGCCTTTGGCTTGATTAATGATTTTCATTGTTTTATTTTTAATTAATTACAAGTTTGTAAAGGATTTTGAGAGAATCCAATCGTCACTTCTGTTTGTGGATATGAAAATATAAGTCCATTGCAGTTAAATGCAGCGTTTCTCATGGTATTTGGTGTTTGGATTTCTCCATTTGCACCAATGCGTTTAAAAGTTTGAATTCTATCACCTTCTAGTAAAAACTCTCTGCGTCTTTCTTCCCTAACTCTAAATTTAATTACTTCGGCTAATTCAGAACCAGACAATATTTTAGAAGTTGCATTGTTATAAGAACGATTGATAATTTTATTTACATCGGAAGCAGCAGTTGAAAGGTTTTGGTTAGTAATTGCCAATGCTTCTGCACGCATTAAATACATATCAGTTAATAACAAATAAGGCACATCAAAATAGTCGTAATTATATTTAGCAGAACCATAAACTTCATCTGGTTTTCCTTTATTAATTACTTTTATTAAGTTAATTCGTTTATCAGTGGTATCTTGAATCATGTAATTATATGCCAATGAAGAAATTTGCATGTTTGGAATTGCAACATTGTCACTTCTATAATTTCCTGTATATCCTGAAGCTCTATTATCGCCAGTTCCAGTACTAACAAATTGGAACAAATATTCATTATTAAAACTTTTGTTGTCAAAATGATTTAAACTATCGCTTAATACTAAGCTACTATTGCTTAGCAAATCATTTAAAACATCAATTGCTTTTTGATATTGGTTACTTTGAAAATACACTTTAGCAAGCAAAGCTTTGGCAGCATTTTTATCGGCATGGGCTTTTTTTACGGTATTTAATGGATGAGCAATGGGTAATAAAGCAATGGCATCTAATAAATCATTTTCAATTGCTTCATAGGTTCCATTAATGGTACTTCTTAAAACAGGCGCAATGGTTACAATTTTTCTAATTGGAATTCCTAATTGAGTACCATTTGCATCTACTAATGGTGATGTTCCTTTTGGATGTGCATATAATTTTGCTATTTCAAAATGCGATAATGCACGAATAAACTTAATTTCACCTTCTAAAATACTTTTATTAAAGAAAGAGTCATTATCGTATTTTTGAATATAATCTAAGCAAGTATTAGCACGAAATATACAACGATAAATACCTTTAAAATTATCGTTTGAAGAACTATTAAAAGGTATTACACCTCTAGTATACATTTCTTTTCTATCACCATTTATATTAAAATCAGCTAATTCATCGCCTAACAAATCGTTATAAATTTGAGCTGTTCCATTTAATCTATTTGCTAAAGCATCGTATGTGGAATTTACTATTCTTACTACATCTTGTCCACTTGTAACTGCTTCATCTTCTAATAATAATCCTTCAGGTTTAATTTCTGTCCAACTTGTACAAGAACTAAATCCTATTATCAATAAGCTTGCTATAATTGTTATTTTATTTATTTTTTTCATTTTCAATTTCCTCCTTTAATTAAAATCCAACATTTATTTGAAACGAATAAGTACGTTCTTGTGGTGGAGTTAAATAAGTAATATTAGGACTCATGTTTCTATCCGTTGCATTTTCAAAATCACGAGCAATTTCAGGATCTAAACCTGAATATTTTGTTAAAGTAAAAATATTTGTAGCAATGATTGCAAGGCGAACAGATCGAACTTTCTTTAATTTTTTAATTGCATTAGGTTGTAAATTATAAGCCAATGTTATGTTGCGTAATCGTGCGAAAGTTGCATCATGTAAAAACTGTGTGGTGTTAATCCAAACTGTATTAGAACCATAGTTTGCTTCATTTAAAGTTAAACGAGCATATTGTGCATTATCGCCAGGTTTTTGCCATCTGTCAAACAAATCAGTTCTCATATTCCAATCGGTTACAACTCCTAATTGGCGTTTTGCCGATGATTCGTATATATTTCCACCAAGTACAAAGTTTAACAATACACTTAAATCAAAACCTTTATATGAAAAAGTATTGGTCATTCCACCCGAAGCATCAGGTAAAACACTGCCAACTCCCATTCTATTTGCAATATCCCATTTACTGGTTGCGTTTCCGTTTACATCTAAATAAACTGGCAAACCTGTTTGTTGGTCAATATGGCTAAATCGTACTAGGTAATTTGTTCCAATTGGGCTACCAATAATTGGTCTGGTATCGTTTGTTCCACCACCTACTGCATCTTGCGAATAAGCACCAATGTCATCAATTGAATTCCAAATTTTGGTGATATTGAAATTGGTATTCCATTTAAATTTACCTGTTAAATTTCTGGTTTTAATTCCAAATTCTAAACCTCTATTGGTAATTTTACCAACGTTTGCAGTATAATTATCCATACCAGTAGAAGGTGAAATAGCTAAACCTTCAATAATTACATCCGAAACTCTTCTATCAAAATAATCAACGGTAGTGAAAATCCTATCATTAAATAAACCTAATTCCACACCAGCATCCCAAATAAATGAAGTTTCCCAACGTAAGTCTGGATTAGCAGCTTGGGTTGGATAAGTTATTGGTAAGCCATTATAATTTCCGTTGGTATTATAGGTTAAAAAACGAGCGTTTCCATTGATATTTGAATTTCCACTTCTACCAGCACTTGCACGCAATTTTAAGTATGAAATGGATTTATTATTTCTTAAAAAATTCTCCTCACTTAATACCCAACCTGCCGAAACAGCTGGCATAAATGCAACCCTATTGTTTTCGCCAAAGCGTGATGACCAATCAGCACGTAAAATTACTTGTGCAAAATATTTTTCTTTATATGAATAATTTATTCTACTAAAATAACTTAAAAATGCCCAAGCATTTCCTGGGGCAACTTGGTCTTGGTATAAAGTATCAGGTGTTTTATCGTAAAAAGTACCTGTGGTTTTTTCTGTTCTTTGGGTAACTACTGATGCTGTAGATTTTTGAAATTCATTTCCTAACATAAAACTAAATTTATTATTATCATTGGGATTATAATTATAAGTTCCTGTAATAAAATAGTTTAAGTTTTTGGTAGTGGTACCCACTCTATAAGCATTTCCACCAATGGAGTCAGCTATGTTTAATAATTTTGTGCTGTTAAATTGATCATCATATAATTGCATATAATCGTAACCACCTTGTCCTCTAAAATATAAATTTTTTATTGGGTTATAATCAATTGCAATGTTATTAATTGCTCTTGTTTCGCCTACTCTCCAAATTTTTTGCTCTTGCGCAATTAAAGGATTATCGCCATTTCTAAAATAAGTACTATCGCCATTTGCACCGCCTACTCTGGTTGGGTAAATAGGTAAAGCTGTACTCATAGCCGCGCCTAATCCACCAGCCCAAGCACTGTTTACCCTATAATTATTTCCTTGCGATAAACTTGAATTGGTAGATATTTTTAATTTCTTTGAAATATTAAAATCTAAATTCAAACGACCTGCTAATCTATTATAACTATTTCCAACCAAATAACTTTCGTTATTACTGTACGAAACACCTGCATAATAATTTAATTTTTTATAAGCATCGCTTATTGACAAATCATAGTTTTGTTTAATTCCAACTCTAGTAGTTAATTTAACCCAATCAGTATTATTCTGACTTGCTTTGTTATAAGCTGCTGCTCTTGCCGCTTCCGATGATTGAGAAGATGAATAACCAGGTAACCAAACATGTCCAGTTCCACCATCATTTTCCCAAGCTTCTTGGCGTAATTGTAAATATTGTTGTGTATTTAACATATTAGGCAAAGCTGTAGGTTGTGAAGTTCCAAATGTACTTGTAAAATTTATTGATGGCGATTTATTCAAACCTTTTTTACCACGTTTGGTGGTAATTAATATTACACCGTTTGCACCTCTTGAGCCATAAATTGCACTGGCACCAGCATCTTTTAAAACGTCAATTGTTTCAATATCATTTGGGTTAATAGAAGCCAGTGGATTGTTATTCATTCCACCACTGTTTCCATTTAAAAAATAATCTTGCGTAATTGGAATTCCATCAATAACGTATAATGGATCTCCACCCGCTCCAATAGAAGCAATTCCCCTAATACGAACTACTGCTCCAGAACCTGCTAAACCGCTTCCCGTTGTTACATTTACACCCGCAAGTTTTCCCTGCAAAGCCGATTCAAAACTTGGAACAGGCATATCATTTAATGCCTTTCCAGAAATCTGAGCTACAGCACCAGTTATTTCTCTTTTTCTTTGAACTCCATATCCAACAACCACCACTTCATCTAACTTTTTCTGATCTTCTTTTAAAATTATATTTATAAAAGCACCATTCGAAGTTACTTCAATTTCTTTATAGGAAGTGTTTGAACCTAAACTTGAAATTTTTAATTTGTATTTTCCTGTAACTACATCTTTAATTTCAAAAACACCACTTTCATTAGTAAATGTTCCTTTTTTAGTTCCTTCAATCATTACAGTTGCACCCACAATAGGCAATTTCTTTTCATCCTCAACTCTTCCTTTAATGCTTTGAGCAAAAATAGAAGCAGAAAGACAAATGCCAACTAACGTTAATAGTAATCTACTCTTCATATATTTATTTATTTCTAATATTTTTTGATTAATGTATTTCTCTTTAAATTAGTTAATTAAAAGCTTAGTGGATGTATTTCCATTATTGGTTTTTACCTCCACAATGTATAAACCTTTTTGTAATTTAGCTAGGTCTAAATCAAAATTATGAACCCCATAAAAGTATTGTTTTTTGTCTTGATATTCATAAACATTTTTTCCAACAACATCGTAAATGGCTAATTCTAAGTTAGAATGATTTTTAAAATCAACAGAAACTGTAATATTTTGGGTAGTTGGATTTGGATATATATTTACCGTTGAAATTTCATTTATTTCGTTGGTAAATGTGCCACCATTTGTTTTGTTTTTGTTTAAATTTACATCAGTATAAACTAAATAATCTCCAGGTAAAATTGAAACTACTTTGTTTACATCAGTAATATTTATTGAATCTAAAGAAATGTAATTATACCACCAACCCGTATGATGAAATACCGGAGTAATATTTAAATTGACCACGTCAAAATTTCCAATAATGATGGAATTCATGCTATCATGACTCACTTTTAAAAACTTACCAGTTCCACTTACGTTATAATTATAATTATCTGAACCAAACGAAACATGTTGTTTTAGTTTTGCTAATTTACTAATTGCATTGTATACCGACATTCTATTGGCATCATTTTGAAAACTCCAATTAAACGGCTTGTTTCCAGTTCTACCATTTGTATTTATTGAAACATCATAACCTAGTTCACCACCTTGCCATAGCATTTTTGGACCTTTTAATGGTAATAATAAAGCGTGATAGGCTTCTGATCTTTTCAATGCTGTATTTAAATTTTTAGAACTATAAGAACCTGATGTATTACCATACTGCAAAGTTGAGAACATCACTCTTTCCTCATCGTGACTTTCGGCATAAGTTACTAAATTAGGAAAAGTAAATTGACGATTTTTATAATTCCCCCAACTTAAGTCAGCCTTTGCATTGTTATAACCCATATTTGCTTCAGCATAATTTTCGGTCATTTTGCCCCAAAGTATAAAACCCATATTTGCTAAAACTTTTTCTTCAGCATTATCTCCCAAGTGTTCCAAAATTAAATAAGCGTTAGGTGAATATTTAATTATTTCACCTCTTATTCTGCTCCAAATATCAATTCTTGATTGGTCGTATGCACTCCAAGCACCTACATCGCCTATGGTGTTTTTTTGAGTAAATCCTTTTGATAAATCGAAACGATAACCGTCAATTTTGTATTCAGATATCCAATATTTTAAAACCCTGTCTACAAAATCCTTAGTAGATTGAGCTTCATGGTTATAATCGTAACCAACTCCATAAGGATGCTTGTCTACTTGGTTAAACCAAGGATTATTAGCAGTTGGTTGTCCATATTGCCCTGCATTTTTATCAAAATACATTCTTACTTGCGGATTTTGCCCAAACGAATGATTCAATGCAATGTCCATTACCACTGTCATGTTTCTTTTGTGGCACTCATCAATCAATTCTTTGTATGAATTTTTGTTACCATAATATTTGTCCAAGGCAAAATAAAACATGGGATTATAACCCCAACTTTCATTTCCTTCAAATTCATTTAATGGCATTAACTCGATACAATTTACGCCTAATTTTTGCAAATAATTCAAAGTATCTTTTAAAGTTTTAAAATCATGGGTTCCTAAAAAATCGCGTAATAACAATTCATAAATTACCAATTTATCATTATTGGGTTTGGTAAATGAATTATTTTTCCAATTAAAAGTATTTTGCCCTGTTTCTAAAACCGAAACTATTTCTGTGGTTTTTCCGGTAGGATAAGGTTTTAAATTAGGATAAGTTAAATTGTTTATCCATTTGTCGTTAAATGGATCTAAAATTTTATCAGCGTAAATGTCAGCAACTCTTAATTCTACATCATCTATGCAATATTGAAATCCATATTCTGTTCCTTTTTGTAAACCATTTATTCTTATCCAATAGCGGTTTCCATCAGGTGTTTTATTCATTTGATAAATAGGATCAAACTCCCAATTATTAAAATCACCAAGCACATACACATAGCTTTTATAAGGTGCAAACAATTGTAAAATTACACTGGTATCGTTTATATAATTTATTCCATCTATAATGCCATTTGGCGTTACTGCCACATTGCTAAACTGTTTGCTTAAAATATAGGTAGTATCGTAATATATTAAACTGTTTTTGGTTCCTTCTAAAATTAATTTTATTTTACCTGAACCTATATTGCTAAAAATATTTTTAAAGCTTAATAAACTGTCATTTGTTTTTGATGCAATCAAATTACCATTTGCATATAATTTTAAATCGCCTAAGTCTGACGAGGAACAATTTACAGATACAGAATCTGTAACATTATAAAAAGTTCCTTTTGTAGGTGAATTAATTTTTAATTGAAAACTTCCTTGATTGATATCTACAAAAATATCAGCACCACCAGTGGCTTTACCTTCTTTACTTCCATCGGCATTTCTAAAAACCATGGCAAGTTTTAAAACTTGCTCCCCACTTGGAACCCCGTAAAAACTTCTAATATTTCCTATATTTAGAGTATAGGCATTGGTAGTTCCCACTCTTGTTAATAATGCCTTCGGCAAATTGGTTGTCCAGTTTGTTAGCACATATTTCCAATCGCTGCTAGAAGTACTTAAATTAGTAATAACGCCAGTGTGCGCATATATTACCGATTGATTTAATAAACCAGCAGTTCCCAAATCGGCATTAAATGTTAGTATTACATTATTTGTTTCTGCGGTTGCAAAACTTGGGCTAATGGTAACAATTTGAGCATTTAACTTAAATGAATGATAAGAAATAAAAATTAGTAATAGTAATAATTTGAAATTGTATCTTTTTTTCATAAAATTTTTTAAGGTTGCTAAAATAATATTTTTATGTTAAAAAATTAATTTTTTGGAATAAATAAAATTTTATAAATTGCACCCACTAAATACTAAAAAACAAAAAAAATGAAAAAGTTTTTACTAATGACAGCAGCAATGGCCACCATGAGTGGTTTATTTGCAAAAAAAGTAGCCATCGTGGTTGACATGACAGGCCAAACAGTTACAGCAGCGGGTGTTCACGTTGCTGGAAATTTCCAAGGATGGAATCCTAGTACTTCTGTTTTATTTCCAATACCAGGAAAAACTGGTTTTTTTGGAAATATATTTGACATCAATGCAGGACAAGTAATTGAATTTAAAGCCATCAATGGTGATTCTTGGGGTGGTGCAGAAGGTGTTCCAGCAATTTGTCAAAAAGGACATTCATTAAATGGTCAATCAAATGATAACCGTTGGATGTACATTGACTCTATGGCTAATGACACTTCAGTTATTAACATTAAATATGCTGCATCGGCTCCTGCTGGAAAATATGCAGTGCGTTTTGCAGTTGATTTAAAAAATGAAACAGTAAGTGCAAATGGCGTTCATTTAGCAGGTTCATTACAAGGTTGGGATCCAGCTAAAACAATGATTGCTAACTTATATGCCGGTAAATTATATGAAATTATCATGACGCTTGATACAGGTATACACCAATACAAATTTGTAAATGGTAATGCTTGGGGCAAAGACGAAAGTGTACCTAGTTCTTGTGCTGTAAGTAATAACAGAGAAATTAGAGTTACAGCTGATCTAGTAGTAAACAAAGTTTGTTTTGGATCATGTGTTGCATGCCCAACTGCTGCAATTCCTACTTATCCTTTACGTTTCCAAGTTGACATGAATAGTTCTAATTGTGACGGTGGTTTTGATTCAGTTACTGTTGCAGGTGCTGGTGCAA
>CANGGG010000085.1 GCA_947453415.1 Bacteroidota bacterium
AAAATTGATACCTCAAGCTAAAATAGACGAAATAATTTATGCCGCCAATATTGAACAAGTAATTGGTGATTACGTGCGTTTAAAACGCAGAGGTTCTAATTTAACTGGACTTTGTCCTTTTCATACTGAAAAATCTCCTTCCTTTTCTGTAAGTCCTGCCAAAGGAATTTTCAAATGTTTTGGTTGCGGCAAAGCCGGCAATGTGGTTAATTTTATCATGGAACACGACAGTTTAGGTTACGTTCCTGCTTTAAAGTTTTTAGCTGAAAAATTCAATGTAGAGTGGCCCCAACAAGAATTTGTAAACGTTGATGAAGAAAAAAAACAGCGTGATGAGAAGGAAAGCTTACAAATTTTAAATAATTGGGCAAACGATTATTTTCAAGATATTTTATTAAACAATGAAATAGGCCAAGCCATAGGTTTAAGTTATTTTGAAAACCGTGGTTTCAGAAACGATACCATCAAAAAATTTAACTTAGGATACAGTTTAGATAGTTGGTCGGCCTTTTTCGATAAAGCAATTGCCAATCAATTCAGCGAAGATTTATTGTTTAGCTCAGGTTTGGTTAAACATAAAGAAGATGGAAAAAAGTTTGACGCTTACCGTGGCCGAGTAATTTTTCCCATTCATAATTTAAACGGAAAAGTAATAGCATTTGCAGGCCGATATTTAAAAAAAGAACCCAATAGTCCTAAATATGTCAACTCACCCGAAACATTGCTTTACCATAAAAGCAACGAGCTTTACGGACTTTATTATGGTAAAAATGAAATAAGAAAGCAAGATGCTGTTTACCTCGTTGAGGGTTATACCGATGTAATTAGCATGCACCAATCGGGTGTTGAAAATGTGGTTGCCTCCAGTGGAACTTCATTAACCGAAGGTCAAATTCGATTAATTAAACGTTTTACTGAAAATGTAACTGTACTTTTTGACGGTGACGCGGCTGGAATTAAAGCAAGTATTAGAGGAATTGACATGCTTTTGGAACAAGGGCTGAATGTACGCGTTTTAACCTTTCCCGATGGAGATGATCCTGATAGTTACAGTCAGAAAGTAGGAAGTGATGCTTTTAAAAATTATTTAGAAGCACAGCGACAAGATTTCATAGCTTTTAAAGTAAATCTTTTATTAGCCGATGCCGGCAATGATCCAATAAAAAAAGCAAATGTTACTCGTGAAATTTTAGAAAGTATTAGCAAAATACCAGATAGTATTAAGCGTTCTATTTTTGTAAGTGAATGTGCTCGTTTAATGAGCATTGACGAACAGATTTTAATTGTGGAGTTAAATAAATTGCGCAAGCAGTTTTTAACCGATAAAGAAAAAGAATACATTAGCAATGATGCTTTTGAGGGTTTTGTACCACCAGAAAAATCGCATGGAGAACAGCTTCAGGAATTACTCAGCGATACCATTATTTTTGACGACCAAGAACGTGATTTGATTCGTATCATTATTAATTTTTCAGATAAACTAATTGATGAAACTGAAACCGCTGCAAGTTATTTATTGAAACAAATTTTAGAAAAAGAAATTGAAATTGACAATCCAATTGTTACTTTAATTTTAGAAGAATCATACACAGTTTTACAAAGTGGAAATACTTTGGATGGTAAGTTTTTTATTAACCATCAAAACCCTCTTATTACTACGCTAGCTGCCGATTTATTGGCTAAAGAATATACTTTAAGTCCGCTTTGGGAAAAGAAAGCATCGGTAAATTTAGAAAGTTTTTTTAAAGATATCAAAGGCGATATTGACTCAGCTATTTTGCATTTGCATATCAAATACATCAATAAATTAATTGTAAAAAACCAACAGTTATTGACTCCTAGTTTAAGTGAGGAAGATTTTGAAATTCATCAACACATTCACATGGATTTGATTAAGCAAAGGAATTTATTGACTAAAAAAATAGGAACTGTGATTGTGAAGTAAATTCAATTTGCAATAAGCCTTATTTGTCATCCTGAGCGGAGTCGAAGGAGGCAATTAGCAATTAGCAATAAGCAATACTTGTTCCGCTTGGCGTAAAGCAAATAACTTATAACTCCTATTAACTAAGTACTAAAAACTAAGTACTAAAAAAAACTACCCAGGAACGCGAGCCAAATGTTTATCCAAATCTTTTATTTGAGCCACTACTTGTTCGTTTTTCGATTTGCAATTTTTAGCCCTCATCAAAAAATCTTTTCCTGCTCTAATGTCTCTTTTGTTCATATAAATTTGAACCATTCCCAGTAAAGCCATTGCTTTATTATCGCTATCAAGACTAATTTTCAAAGCTTCCCTAAAATATTTTTCAGAATCTTTAAAATTACTTTTTTGTAAAGCCACCATGCCTAATTGTACTTTGGTAGAACCTTCATTTTCGGCCATTTTACTTCCAACTGCTGCGCTCATTTTCAGGTTTTTTTCAGCAGTATCAAAATCTTTATTTGCCATGGCAATATTTCCAATTAAAGTATAATATGAACTACGAATAGGTTTAAATAATAATCTTGGAAACCAAACAGATTTAATAATACGTTCTACTTGTTCTACATCACCATTTTCCATTGGTTCTTGCACCAATCGCAATGGACCTATAAAGAAATGTGTAAAAATAGCAATCACTGATAAGGTATAAAAAATAATGGCTGCCCATATATCACCTAAGCCAGCAAACTGAAGTAAAAGTCCTATGATTAATGAAGCTATTCCAGCCCAAAAACGGTATTTGATTAATAAGTTATAAAATTTCATAGTTTAAATTTTTGTTTTGTAAATGTTTTAAATTATTTAAAAGTTTAAAGAGATTATTTATTAAAAAATTAGCAAATGATAACTTTCAATTATCAACTAATCCTCAGGTTCCACCTCCACAAATGTGGTTTCAAATTCTTTTTTGTTGTTGATTGATTTTTCCAATGATAGCAATAATGATGGAAGCAATAATAAGTTCATTAACATTCCAAATATGAGCGATAAAGAAGTTAAAATTCCTAATGCTTTTGTACCCCCAAATGAACTAGCTGCAAAAATGATAAATCCACCAAAAAGCGCAACCGCAGTATAAATAATACTTGGTCCGGCTTCATTCAAACTTTCAGGAATGGCAATGCTCATGTCCCAATTATGTTTCTTTAAACTGTGCCTGTATTTGGCTAAATAATGAATGGTAAAATCAACCACAATTCCATAAGCAATACTAAATATAATGATGGTAGATGGTTTCAATCGAATATTGAAAAAGCCCATAATTCCAATAGTAACTATTAGAGGAATAATGTTTGGTAACAATGATATAAGCATCATTCGCCACGAAGCAAATAAAAATATCATCATGAAAGAATTAAGCAACAATGCCCAAAAAACAGAGCTTAACAAGTTATTTATTAAGTAATCGTTTCCTTTTAAAAATATGGCGCTTGTTCCCGTTAATTTTACATCATACTTGGTTTTATCAAAAATAGAATCCACTTTTTGTTGTACCATTTGATGAATTCTTTTAATATCTGTTGAGCCAACATCAGCCATTTGGATACTAACCCTGGCTACTCTAAAATTACTATCAACCATTGATTTTAATAAATTGGTTTTACCTTGTTGCCTTGGTAAATAATTCACTATTTCGCTAATGGCTAACACATCTGGAAGCTGATAATATCTTGGGTCGCCATCATGCATCCCTTGATTGGCAAATTTCAAAAAATCGACCACTGAAACAGCTTTACTAAACTCAGGAACTTTGGCTAAATCCTTCTCTAATTTATTTATTTTCTGAAGTGTCTCGTAATCTTTCACACCATTATCTCGCTTGGTATCAATGGCTATTTCGTATGGTAATATTCCTTTTAAGTTCTTCTCAAAAAACTTCAAATCTTTATAAACCTTATTTTGTTCAGGCATATCATCTACCACATAACCAGTACCATCAACCAAAAAAGCACCACCAATACTTACCAAAACCAATACTATGGTAGAAATATAAATGGCTCTGCGTTTGTGATAAATTAAATAATTACAATAGGCTAAAACTTTATTCAAACGTTTGGCTTCTAAATGTTTGGTATGTTTAATTTTTGGTGGTGGTAAATAACTATAAACAATAGGAATAAACACCAAACTAATGACGTAAATTAACATAATATTGATTCCAGAAACCACTGAAAACTGATCTAAAACTGCACTACCTGAAAAACTAAAAACACAAAATCCTATGGCAGTAGTAATATTTGTTAAAAATAAAGCCAAACCATTTTTGGCTATTAACTCTTTAATGGCTTTTATTTTATCGTTATGTTTTAAAAATTCCTGATGATATACATTGAGCAAATAAATACAGTTCTGCACCCCAACTATTACCATTAAAGGAGGTATTATTCCTGTTAATAAACTGATTTTATAACCAAATAATGCAATGGTGCCAAGGGTGCAAATTACTCCAACTATAACTACAAAAAGCGAAAGGATTACAGCGCTTAAAAACCTAAAGAAAATGAAAATAAATAATGCTGTTACAAATATGGATAAGTAAATAAATATTTTTATTTCATCGGCTACTTTACTACTCATGATAGTCCGCACGTAGGGCAAACCTGAATAATGCATTTCGCAACCATATTTTTTACCAAAAACATTAGCGGCTTCTTCAATGCTATTAACCAAAGGAATTCGCTCTTTACTATCCAGTTTTTCCTTTTTTAAAGTAATGGCCAAAAGGGTAACATTACTTTCAGGATTGTATAAAAATCCATTGTAAAATTTTAAGTCAGCTACTTTGCTTTTAAAACTATCCAATTGGTTTTGGTTCATTATTTTGCTTTCCAGCAATGGTTTTAACTGAAGTGTTTGGCTTGAATCATTTCTGTATATAGTAAACATGTTACTCAATGAAACTACTTTTTCAATCCCATCAGTTTTTTCAATTTGATTGGTTAATTGAGCCCAATCGTTAAAAAAATCATATTCGAAAATTTTATCCGATTGAACACCAACTACCAATACATTTCCGTCTTCACCAAAAGTGTTTTTGAACTTAATGTATTCAATATAATCGGGATCATCGGCCGGAATAATTTTAGCAAAATCGTAGGTAAGCTGAACTTTTCCAGCGTAGTAGCCAAAAAAAACAGTAATAATTGCAATGGCTAAAAGACTTTGCCATCTAAATTTTAAAATAAAATCAGCTATTTTGCTCCACATAAAACGGGTGCAAAATAAACAAAATATTGAGCCTTTCCATTTGATTTCTTATTATTGTAAAATAATTATTTCAAATTTACGTTTGTAAATGAGTTTGTATTAATTGAACACATCATGATAAAAAAAATAACCACCTTTCTTTTTATAGTTTTTCCTTTTCTATTAACAGCTCAAACTGAAGGTGGTCTTGGTTCTTGGCGAGTTCATTTGCCATATTGGCAAAACAAAACAATTGCCGTAATTGGTAATACTGTTTATGCTGGTTCTCCAAGTTCCATGTTTTCATATGACGAAAAAAATGGTGATTTGGAAAGAATTTCAAAAGTTACTGGTTTAAGTGATGTAGAAATTAAATTATTGCGAAGCAATCAAATTAATAAATTACTTTTTATAGTATATGAAAATGGAAATATTGATTTATTACAAAACAATGAAATTACAAATTTACCCCAAATATTACAACGAACTGTTATTGGAAAAAAATCAATAAACGATATTACATTTTATAATGGAAAAGCTTATTTAGCGTGTAGCTTTGGTATTGTTGTTATTGATATCAATAAAAAACAAATTGTTGATTCATACCAAAACATTGGTGTTGGAGGCAGTAACATTGAAATTTTAGACATCGCCATTTTAAATAATTTTATTTATGCTACTACCAATAATGGAATTTATAGCGCAAGTTTAAACAGTGGAAACTTAAGTGATTTTAACTTTTGGACATTATTAATAACTTCTTCCAAAAGTAATAAAATTGAAGCCTTTAATAATTTGCTTTATGCTGAAGTGGATAGTTTTTTAAGTGTTTATGACAATAATACTTGGACAAAAATAAATGATATAGATTTTCAAAATGTATTTGATTTAATTATTTGTAACAACAAATTAGTGATTACCACAATTAAAAATGTAAGTACAATAAACACAGATAAAACTATTTTTAAATCAGGGAAACAATATAAAAATTCAGCCATTATTTTACCAAATGAAAGGTTTGCAACGGTAGATAATTTTTATGGAATTGAAGTATTTCCTGGTGGTCAGTATAATGGTTCAGATTATGTTAGTCCGAACGGTCCTTTTGATAAAGTTACAACCGATTTTAAATACATAAACAATAAACTATATGCTGCTGGCGGTTATGCTCCTTATTATAACGAAGGTTACAAGCCGAACGGCATTTATATTTATGAAAATAATTCTTGGAAAAATACCAGTAATATTGACCAAAATTCAGCTTTAACTCCAGATTCTATTCATGATATATTGACTTTAGCGTACGATAATGTGAATGAAAAATTATATGCCGCTTCCTATGGAAATGGTTTAATAAAAATGGATTTGAATGGTAAAATTGAATACATATATAATAAAACTAACAGTATTTTACAAGAAGCATTTACCAATAGTTGCAGGGTAGCAGGATTGGTTTTTGACAATGAAAATAATCTTTGGTTTACCAACCATTCAAGTGGACAGCCAATTTGTGTGTTAATGAACAATGGAACTATTAAATGTTTTTCTATAGGTAATGTATTTAGTGGACTTAACTATGTAGCTAATATTGCCATTGACGATGAAAATCATAAATGGGTTGCCAATGTAAGAGATGGGGGCGTTTTAGTTTATAACCATGGTTTAGATGTATCAAATTCGGCAGATGATGCCTATAAAGTTTTAACCAAAGATATAGGAAATGGTGCTTTAGCAAGCAATACCATTAACTGTTTGGTAAAAGATAAAAGAGGTGAAATGTGGGTGGGAACGAGTGCTGGTTTAAGCATTTTTAGCAGTCCTGAAAATGTATTTAACGGAACGGAAAGTGGCTCATTTGATTCTCGACAAATAGTGATAAAAACAGGTTTGGTATACTCTAATTTTTTAGGGGGCGAAAACATCAATTGCATTTCCATAGATGGAGCAAATAGAAAATGGATTGGAACCAATAATGGCGCATGGTTAGTATCGAGCGATGGTTATACAGTTATTCATAATTTCACAATTAAAAATAGTTCTTTACTTGATAATAATGTTTTAAGTATTGGAATTGATAATAACACTGGTGAAGTGTTTTTTGGAACTTTAAAAGGTATGGTAAGTTTTAAAGGAAATGCTACTGAATCTGGTATTGATTTCAATAAAATTGAAATTTATCCAAACCCAATTAAACCGAATTTTACAGGTGATATTTCAATCAAAGGACTAGCAGAAAATGTGAATGTTAAAATTACTGATATTGCTGGGAATTTAGTGGCTGAAACTACTTCAAATGGTGGATTTGCAACCTGGAACGGTAGAAATTTTAGTGGATCAAAAGTGGCAACGGGTGTGTATTTAGTATTTGCCGCTAATAAAGATGGAAGTAAATCGATAGTTGGAAAACTACTTTTTGTAAATTAATTAACAAAAATTTCAAAAGCTTTTTCAGCTTGAATAGCTAACATTTTTAGGCCATTTGTTACTTTTGCCCCTTGTTCTTTTGCTTGTTTCATAAACTGAGTTTCATTTGGTAAATAGATCATATCAAAACAATAATGTTTTTTTGATAAAGCAAAATAAGGTATTTCAGGAAAATCATTTGGATAGGGATGCATGCCAACTGGAGTGCAGTTTATAATTAATTTATGAGCCACTGTTACGGCATCGTTTAAATCGTAATAACGAATAGTATTAGCGTTAACTTTATTGCTTTGAGAAGTTACCAAAGTATAATCAATTCCTAATTGTTTGCAAACGTATTGAACTGCCTTGGATGAGCCACCAGTGCCCAAAATCAGTGCTTTTCCTTTAAAACCTTGCGGAATAAATTCCGTTAAAGATTCACTAAAACCTAATACATCGGTATTATATCCTTTTAAAAAACATTGATTGTTTTCTCTTGTAATTTTTATGCAGTTTACAGCGCCAATTTCTGATGCGGTTATGTCTAATTCATGAAGCAAAGCCATCACACTTTCTTTAAAAGGAACGGTTATATTTAAACCAGCTAATGCTTGATTCAATTCAATTAGTTGAGTAATTTCATCCAACTTTTGAATTTCAAAATTTTGATAGGAAAAAGGGAAATTATTTTCTATGAATTTTTGGTTAAAAAAATCTACTGAAAATGTATTTTTTAAATTATTTCCAATTAATCCAAATTGCTTTGCTGCTGTCAAAATTAATTTTCTTTAGGAGTATTCATTACATTATTAATAAAATCAAGCAGTTCTTTTCTGCCTATCACTTTCTCAGAAGAAGTTTCAAAACATTGGGGCAAAGCTGCCCAATCAAGCAATAAAGTTTCTTTGAATTTTTCAATATTTTTTGCTGAGTCAATTGCCTTAAGCTTATCTAATTTGGTAAAAACTAAAATAAAAGGGACACCCATTTCTCCTAACATATTGATAAATGAAATATCGCTGTTTTGAGGAGGTACTCGGCAATCAATTAATACAAAAATACATTGTAAATTTTCTCTTTCTTTTAAATACTCAATTAAAACTGTTTCCCATTGCACACGCAAAGTTTTACTTCTTTTTGCATATCCATAACCTGGCAAATCAACTAAATGCCATTTGGCGTTAATAAGAAAAAAATTAATACTAACAGTTTTTCCTGGAGTTGATGAGGTACGAGCTAAATCTTTTCTATCAACCAACATATTTATCAATGATGATTTACCAACATTACTTCTACCTATAAAAGCAAATTCGGGTAAAGCGCCTTTGGGGCAGCCAGCTGCGTTTGATGCAGCAATTTTAAATTCGGCAGTTTTTATTTCCATTAGGCTGCAAAAGTGCAATTATTAATTGAGCTAAAAAATTTAAACCTAAAAGAATGTAAAAACTATTTAATATTTTTAAATTTAAGGCTTAAAAAAAGCAGACTTTGAAGGCAACT
>CANGGG010000086.1 GCA_947453415.1 Bacteroidota bacterium
CCAGAATGATTTAATTGACCCAATTAATTCGGATGATTCAAATGGGGCGGGGGCAAGCCCAGCCCGAACAGTGTTGGAAATTTCGGACGTGGAAAATGATTTTATTATTGAAAAAGGCACTGTGGGGGCAACCCTCGCGGTTGCCCAGAATGATTCGGATGCCCAGAATTTAAATGGGGCAGGGGCAAGCCCAGCCCGAACGATGTTGGAAATTTCGGATATAGAAAATGATTTTATTATTGAAAAAGGCACTGTGGGGGCAACCCTTGCGGTTGCCCAGAATGATTCGGATGCCCAAATTAATTCAAATTCGCCATCAGTATCTGATATGGTAGGTGCATACAAATCATTGGTTGCAAATGCTTGTTTGAGTATTTATAAATTAAACAATGAAATAATGGGTAAATTGTGGCAGCGTAATTATTACGAACACATTATTCGTAACGAGCAATCATATTTAAATATTTCGAATTACATAATTAATAATCCTTCAAAGTTTACAGAGGATAAATTTTTTTAAAAATGAAATTGATACCATATTCTTGTAAAATCCTTGTAAAACATGATACAAGTGAGGTCGCCTGCATCGGCATATGATCCTACATTGCAGACGTCCTTGCCTGCAATATGATATAAGTGAAAAACAAAAAAGCCAAACGTTTTTACATTTGGCTTTTAATATTTTTGCTGTAAGAAATTACTTGTTCTTATAATAACTTGGTAAATAATCCAGGGAAAACACCAATAATTATACTTAACAAAATACATACTATAATAACTAATTGGTAAGAAAAAGTAGGTTTTACTTCAAACTCATTGGCTGGTTTGCTGTACATGGCAACTATTACTTTCATGTAGTAAAACACGCCAATAATAGAACTGATAATGGCCAAGAAAACTAAGTTTTGATAACCGTTTCTCATGGCTTCGCTAAAAATAAAGTATTTACCAAAGAAACCTGCAAAAGGAGGAATGCCCGCTAAACTCAACATGGCCATGGATAATCCTGCTGCTAACATTGGATTCTTTTTCCCTAATCCGTTAAATCCGCTAATGCTTTCGGTTCCTGTAGCTTTAAAAACAGTAATGGCAATTGCAAAAGCAGCTAAACTTGCTACTGCATACCCTGCAGAATACAAGAATAAAGCACTGTCGGTACTTCCTTGTAAACTAATAATGGCTAATAGCATGTAACCAGCATGGCTAATTCCTGAGTATGCCAATAGACGTTTGAAATTATCTTGGGTAAGTGCTACTAAATTTCCTATGAGTAAAGTGGCAGCACATGAAACTGTTAAAATAATTTCTGCTTTGCCCAGGGCAAAAACAAAACAAACTGAAAGTAATTTATAAAATGCAGCAAAGGCAGCAATTTTTACCAAAGTACTCATTAAAGCAGTAATTAAACTTGGCGCGCCTTCATACACATCTGGTGCCCAAAAATGGAAAGGAGCAGCCGATACTTTGAACAACATGGCAAATATCATCAGCAACATGCCAACTATAAATAAAGGATCTAATTGGTCGGCATGAGCACGCATATAAACACCAATACCGTCAATGCTAAAAGTGCCTGTTACACCAAAAATTAATGCAATACCAAATAATAAAAATGCACTGGCAAATGAACCCATCAAGAAATATTTGAAACCTGCTTCGTTCGATTTTACTTCAAACCTGCGGCTTCCTGCCATTACATATAATGAAATAGATAAAGTTTCAATTCCTAAAAACAACATGGCCATGTTTGCATAACTAAACATCATTAATGCACCACAAAGTGTAAATACCAATATGGCCATGTAATCGCTGATGTGTTTTTCATCATCTGAACTGGTGTAAAAATCGCCAGCAAGTATGAGAATAATTAACATGATAAAAATGGCTAAGCCACTAAAAGCAGTGGAGAAATTGCTATCGGTAAGCATTCCGTTAAAGTGTGTTTCCGGATGATTCCAAGTTTGTAAGTTTAAGCTAAAAATAACAGCCAAACCTAATACCATGATTGGAATTAAATATTTACGTAAGTTAAATATTTCGGCAAGCAAGCCAAACAATCCTAAACATGCTGTATATATTAAAGTATTCATTTATAATTGGATAAATATGAATTTATTTTACAAAACTAATTTTAAATATTTCGGTAGCTATTGGTTCTACAAGCTCTAATATAGGTTTAGGGAAAATTCCAAAAACAAATATCAAAATAGCTATAGTTGCTAAAACCAATTCTTCGTTCCATTTTAAATCTTCAAACACGGTTACGTTTTCGTTTAAATCGCCAAGCATTACTTTTTGATACATGCGTAACATATAAACTGCGCCAAGAATTATAGTTAAACCAGCCATGATTGCTGCCCAACTATTGTATTCAAAAATTCCAAATAACAACATAAACTCACCAATAAAACTATTGGTTAACGGCAATGCTACCGAACCTAACACTATAATTATAAAGTACGTAGCAAAGCGAGGAGCTAGTAACCTAATTCCACCTAATGAATTGATGTTTGAATTACCTGTTCTGTTAATAATGATATCAGCGCAATAAAACACACCTACTACATTGATTCCATGTGCTAACATTTGAACCAATCCACCTTGAATTCCTTGCATGTTTAATGCAAAAATACCTGCGGCAATTAATCCAACGTGAGCAATAGATGAATAAGCAAATAATTTTTTTATGTCGGTTTGCATAATGGCAATAACAGATGCATATACCACTCCAATAACACACAATGCAATGGCAATTGGCGTATATTCAGCTACACCATTTGGTATGATTGGTAATAACCAACGTAACAAACTGTATAATCCCATTTTAAGCATAATACCTGAAAGTAACATGGTTCCTTGAGTAGGAGCGGTGCTGTAGGTATCGGGTTGCCAAGTATGGAAAGGTATTAAAGGAATTTTGATTGCATAAGCAATAAAAAACATCCAAAATATAAAGCCTTGTTTACACGAACAAATATGGTTTACTGTTAAATCGAACCAGCTTAATGAATGCAAATTGGTGTTCCAATAAAGAAATAAGAAGCCAAATAACATCAACAAACTTCCTGCTAAAGTATAAATGAAGAATTTTAAAGTAACCGTACTTCTATTTACACCACCCCAATTTAACGAGATAAAATAGATAGGGATTAATGCTAATTCCCAAAATATATAATATAAAAATCCATCGAACGATACAAAAACGCCAATCAATGCAAAATGCATTAAGAGTACTAATGAATAAAAAATGTGGCTACGTTCTTGTGTGCGGTTAAAACCTGCTAACACAATTAACGGCATCAATAAGTTGCTTAAGAAAACCATTAATAAACTCATTCCATCTAAAGCAATATTGAAGTTTATTTTAGGAGAACTAATCCATTCAATATTGATAGCTAATAAACTTTTAGCAGCTTCTTTATTTTGAAATACTGAATACACATAAAATGTAAAAATTAGTTGAACAATGGTAGCAAAAAAGCTAAACCATTTTACCGATTCACCTTTTAAAAATAGAACAAGAATACTTGCTATTAAAGGTATGAGTAATAATATAAGTGTTAACATTAAGTTTGAGTATATAATTTAAATGACAACAAAAATTTGAACTGCTAATAAAATAATCATGCTAATAACCATAGCAAACATATAAAAACCAACATGTCCGGTTTGTAATAAGCGCAACGCCCTTCCAATTTGATTGGTAATAAATGCAATGGCATGAACCAATAAATCAACAATTAATTTATCAACCACTACTAAAAACAAATCACTCAATAGCATGATTGGTTTAACAAAAACGGTATTGTAAATTTCGTCAACATAAAACTTATTTGCTACCACTTTGCTAATTCCTTTTACGTTTTCATCGGCAGCAGGAACATGTTTTTGCATTACATATTTTTGGTAAGCAAAAGCAATACTTACTAATGCTAAGGTAACGGCAGTTCCCACCAATATCCATTCCATCGAATGACTCATTTCGTGACCAGCAGGCATAATTAGTTTTGATTGAGCAAACACACTGGCTAAGTAATTTTTGAACAAATGTGTATGACTTATTATGGTTGGCAAGCCAATAAAACCAGCTATAATAGCGCATGCTGCTAATATAATTAATGGCATTGTCATGGTAGCAGGACTTTCGTGAATGTGGTGTTTTACTTCATCGGTTCCTCTGAATGATGAAGAAAAAGTTAGGTAAACCAATCTAAACATGTAAAATGCTGTAAGCATAGAACTGAATGAAAGTAAGCCCCAAATAACTTTGTTATGTTCAAAGGCAGTTGCTAATATTTCGTCTTTACTAAAGAAACCAGCAAATGGAGGAATTCCAGAAATGGCAACTGTTCCAATTAAGAATGTAGCAAAAGTAATTTTTATGAATTTACCCAAACCACCCATGTTTCGCATGTCTTGTTCGCCACCCATGGCGTGAATTACAGAACCTGCTCCTAAGAATAACAAAGCTTTAAAAAATGCGTGTGTTACTACATGGAACATGCCACTTTCATAAGCGCCCATTCCTAATGCAGCAAACATTAATCCTAATTGTGAAACTGTAGAATAGGCCAATACTTTCTTGATATCGTTTTGTTTTAAACCAATAACTGCCGCAAATAATGATGTAGCAGTTCCCACAATTAATATTACATCTAAAGTGTGTGGTGCTAATGAAAACAAAACATTAGAACGTGCAATCATGTAAATACCTGCTGTCACCATGGTAGCAGCATGAATCAATGCAGACACTGGAGTTGGTCCAGCCATGGCATCGGGAAGCCAAGTATATAAAGGTAACTGGGCAGATTTCCCCATGACACCAACAAATAAAAATAGCGTAATGTAAATAATAGTCATGTTACCCATTCCTAATTTTAAAGCGCCAATTGTTACCACATCAAAATTCAGTGAATTGAAATAAAACAACATCATGAACATTCCGATGATGAAACCCAAATCACCAATGCGATTCATGATAAATGCTTTTTTAGCAGCATCGTTAAAGGCTTGGTTTTTAAACCAAAATCCTATTAGTAAGTAACTACAAAGACCAACGCCTTCCCAACCAATAAACATAATAAGGTAATTGTTACCCATTACCAATAAAAGCATGAAGAATATAAAAAGATTTAGGTATGAAAAGAACCTTGAAAATCCTTCATCGTGGTGCATGTAGCCTATAGAATATAAATGTATTAAACTTCCAATTCCTGTTATTACCAATAACATAGTAATAGACAATGGATCGATCAAGAAAGCAAATGGAATAAAAATGTTTTTAAAATAAAACCAATTGCTAATAGTAATGGTTTCTGAACCACCTGTAGGTAGGTTTAAAAATAAAAATAGTGAACATGCAAAGGCTCCAAATAAAACTGCAGTAGCAATCCAACCGGAAGCATGTCCTAATTTTTTACCAAATAAAGCATTTATAAAAAATCCTAATAATGGCAACAATGGTATCAATATAGTTGGCAAATATAGATTCGATGTTTGTATAATTGTCTGTGTCATCTTTTAAGTTCTTAGTTTTAAGTTCGAAGTACTTAGTTTTATTAATTTTTTAGTTTAAAATATTTCAATTCGAATTTCGTATTTCGAATTTGATTTATTTGAATTTCGAATTTATTCTTTAGTATTACGATTTTTCTGTGCTAGCTTCTGGCATTTTTATTAAATATTTAAATTAATAATTCAGATTTTTTTTCGAATTTATTTATTTGAATTTAGAATTTATGTTGCTACCATTTCATTTTACTGAGTATATCTATATCGGTAGAAGCAATATTACGGTATATACTAACCAGTAAAGCCAAGCCAACAGCTACTTCGGCTGCAGCTACCACCATAATAAAAAACACAAATACTTGTCCTTCGGCATTGCCAGCATAACTACTAAAACTTACCAAAAGTAAATTCACAGCATTTAACATTAGTTCAATACACATCAAGATAATAATTGCATTTCTGCGCAATAAAACTCCCATTACACCTATGCAAAACATAAATGTACTTAATAATAAATACCAGTTTTGAGGAACTGCTTGTATTGTATTTTCCATATAATTTACGAACGTTCTTTTTTAGCTAAAACTACTGAACCAATCATGGCCGATAAAAATAAGATAGATGCCACTTCAAATGGTAAAGTATAATCTTTATAAAGTTTCATTCCAATATTTTTCACATATCCAACCTCCGACATTTGCGGAGCAACATAAGGAGCGGGCATTCCACTACGCATAGCTGCTATTACTATTAAAAACAAAGCTCCACCAGCTATTACAGCTCCAAATTTTAGTAATGTTGGTTTATGTGGTTCTGTTTCTTTGTTTAAATTTAAAAGCATTACAGTAAATAAGAATAAAACCATAATAGCTCCCGAATAAACTATAATATGTACAACTGCTAAAAACTGAGCATTTAGCATTACAAAATGACCTGCTATTGTGAAAAAACATACTATCAACCAAAGTACGCTATAAATAGGATTTTTACTGAAAACCACAAACAATGAACTGATCAGTGTAAATGCAGCTAGTGTATAAAATATTAATTGACTAATCACCATATTGTTTCTTAAGACCGCGCAATGATAATGTAATCCTATTAAATTTTCAAAACACTTTGCTCAACGTTTACGCTATGTGGAAAGATTTTTTGTTGATATTCTTGAATCTACGAAAAAATCATGCTAAAAATTATATTGTAATATGCATAAAGTTGTTAAATTTAGTTCATTAAAAGAGGAATTGAAAAGTTCCGAAATTGAATAATTATTTTACGCTTTGGGTAAATTAAAAATATAAAAACTCACAATGTTTGTCTATTTCAGTTTCAAAACTATTTTTGCTGCAATATGACAACTCAAAATATGAATCTTTTTGAAAAACATCAAACGGCTTTAAATATCGCAATTACGGCTTTAAGCGCACGTACTTATTTTACTCCTTATCCAGAAAATCCTAGAGCTTATGCCGAAGATGCTGATGCAAAAGCAAAAGCTTGGATGAGTGCAGCCATGAACAACGATTTTACTGGTTTACATCAAACTGGCGAAATAGCTTGGAGCGGGGAAGAGGTTTCTCCTTTTTTACAAGTTGGTATTGGTGTAAAATATCCTTTGTTTTCAGTTGAATCGTTGATAAATAATGCTAATAACGCTCAAAAAAGCTGGAGCAAAACAAATGTAAATACCAGAGCTGGTATTTTAATTGAATCATTAGAAAGAATTGCTACTCGTTTTTTTGATATAGCTTATGCCACCATGCATACCACCGGACAAGCATATATGATGAGCTTTCAAGCCAGTGGTCCACATGCAAATGATAGGGCATTAGAAGCCATTGCTATGGGTTACCAAGAGCAAACACGTTTTCCTGATAAGGTAGAATGGGTGAAGAATTTTGGTAAATTTGATTTAAAAATAAATAAAGATTTTAAAACAGTGGCCAAAGGTGTTGGTTTAGTAATTGGATGTTCTACTTTTCCAATTTGGAACACCGTTCCAGGATTATATGCAACCTTAATTACAGGAAATGCATGTATCGTAAAACCACATCCAAAAGCTATTTTTCCTATTGCCATTGTAATGGAAGAAATTCAAAAAGTATTGTCTGAAAATGGCTTTGACATCAATATAGTTCAATTAGCAGCCGACTCATCAAGCAATCCTATTACGAAACATTTAGCCGAAAATGATGCTGTTAAAATGGTAGATTTTACTGGTAGTTCTGAGTTTGGAAATTATGTGGAATCATTACCAAAATTAACTTTTACCGAAAAAGCAGGTGTGAACAGCATGATCCTTGATTCTGTGAATGATTTACAGCCTGTTTTAGCAAATATTGCCTTTTCGGCAAGCTTATATAGTGGACAAATGTGTACTGCTCCGCAAAATATTTTTGTGAGTAAAAATGGGGTGCATACTGCAAATGGTTTAGTAAGTTACGATGAAGTAGTAAAAGGAATTGCTGCCGCAATTACTAGCTTAGTAGATAATCCAAAGGCAGGTCCAGGAACATTAGGAGCTATTCAAACGGAGGCTACTTTTAAAAGAACAAATGAAGCTAAAAATTTAGGTGGAAACTTAATTTTAGATGCTAAGTCAATCAAAAACGAAGAGTTTGTAGATGCACGTATTGCAACTCCCGTAGTAATTGAAGTGGATAAATCGCAAAAAGACATTTACAACCGTGAGTGTTTTGGTCCTATTTTATTTATTGTAAAAACTGATTCAGTGGAAGATTCATTAGCACTTTGCAAAGAGTTAGTGCTAGAAAAAGGAGCTTTAACATGTGGTGCTTATACCACCAACGAAGCTACAATAGAAACAATTGCCAATGAAATGAATGATGCATTTGTTCCTGTATCATTTAACTTTACCGGAGCAGGATTTATAAATTCTCATGCTGCCTTTAGCGATTTTCATTTAACAGGTGGAAATCCAGCTGGAAACGCAAGTTTTACCAATTCCGAATTTGTTACCAAACGTTTTGTTTGGGTAGGAAATAGGTATATGTAGTTGATAGTTGTCAGTTGTCTGTTGATAGATGATATACGATAGTTTGCCTTGCTAAGGCGTTAAAAAAAATATAGTTTATAATAGAAAGGTTGCCCCAAAAGGTAGCCTTTTTTTTAAACAAAAAGGATGTTTACATTAGGAATATATTTTCACCAAACTTTAAAAAATATCCCGCAGATGGCGCAGAAAATCGCAGTATTAACTTGCTACAAAGCCTCAAAGAGGCCCTAAAAAACAAAAAGACATCAAAGCCTCGTAGATGCGAAACAGCATTAGCAAAAAGTCATCCTTTTTGTCCTCGGTTGATGTCCTCACCAATCCGAATATAGGTATATTGAAACCATTCAATCAATTACCAATAAAAAGCAAAAAGGCTACCCTTGCGAGTAGCCTTTTCATTATTTGCGTAGTACTTACGCTAGAAGAAACTTCTTAGTTTTTCAACATTTTAAATACTTGAGTATTTGATTCTGTTGTGTAACGTACAAAGTAAATTCCTTGTTTCAATTTGTCAACACCGTTAA
>CANGGG010000087.1 GCA_947453415.1 Bacteroidota bacterium
ATTTATAAATTGAATCTCGTAATGAATCTCTTTTTAAATTATTTACAGCTAATAATTTTACTAATTTTAAACCTGGAGAAGTAAATGTATAAGTAATGTTGTTATAATATTTTGCTGTATCAATATAACCAGCCTGACGGTAGTAACCCGGTTGTAAAGGATTTTCGCCTGGGAAATCCCAAAAAACCCTGCTTTGGAAACTTGATGTATTGATTAAAGTTGCTGGGCTATTGATCCAAACGGTATCGGGTGCATAAAAATTAGCAATGGGTGGCTGAGCAGGGCCATTACTTCCAATTTGAATGGTATAATCTTCTATTTCTCCCCAATCTGCCATAGTTGCACAAGCATTTGCTTCAATCCAAGCACCTGTGTAGTTTTGCCAATTTGCCCTAACTCTTAATCTGGTTAACCCTGGAGTTGCGGTGGTAGGAATTAATATATTTGCAGTATAAACAGTTCCTGCTGTTAATGATCCATAAGCACCTGGGGTAAAGTAAACCATTTCACCTAAATCAGTTAAGCTATTATTTATATTAAAATCAATCCAAACTCCAAAACCGTTTGGTTTTGTTGTAGCACCTGTTACCGTCATGGTATAAACTGAACCTGGCATTACAGTGGTTGTTAAAGAACCAACTGCTGGAAATAAAACATAATAAGGGTTTGCGGTACATGCAGTGTTTAAATTAGATAATGTGTTAAAAGTAAAGCTTCTAACATAGTCAGATGTTCCACATCCATCTAATGTGTAACCTCCTGCACAATAAGGAGCTTGGGCTTTTAAATAATTGGGATTTAACAATCCAATCATTGACAAAGCAAATAATAAAAGTAAGTTTTTTTTCATTTTATGGTTTTAATTAACGTTTTCTTATAAATTCAAATATATCTAAAGTTTTGAGGATTCAAAAATTTTTGATAATTTATTACAATACGTTTATTTGAGGGAAAAGGTTAGTTGTCTATTTTAAATACTTTTTTTGTAATATTGCTCATTATTAAAAAGCTAAAATATGAATACCATTAAACAACATTTTGAGGAAGCAAATACAATATTGACAAAGTTTTTAAGTGATGATAAAAACTTTGAAGCCATTGAAAAAGCAGGACAATTAATGGTAGATTCAATAAAAAATGATGGCAAAATAATAAGCTGTGGAAATGGAGGAAGCATGTGCGATGCCATGCATTTTGCAGAAGAATTAACCGGGAAATATAGAAACGACAGACCTGCAATTGGTGCTATTTCAATGAGTGATGTTAGTCACATGGCTTGCGTTGGTAATGATTACGGTTATGATTTTGTTTTTAGCAGATATTTAGAAGCTGTAGGAAGAAAAGGCGATGTTCTGTTGGCTATTTCTAGCAGTGGGAATTCGATTAATGTGCTTAAAGCAATGGAAGTGGCCAAACAAAAAGGAATAAAAATAGTAGGTTTAACAGGAAAAGATGGTGGTAAAATGGCCTCCCTTTGCGATGTAGAAATACGTGCACCTCACAGTCAATATGCAGATAGGGCTCAGGAAATTCACATCAAAGTAATTCATTCATTAATCGATTTTATTGAACGAAATGTATATCATATGGATAAATAAAATGTGCTAATTCCATTGTAAAAAATATTTTTGCTCCATGTCAATGTTTATCATTTTATTTTCGGTTATAGGTTATTTTGGGTTGCTCATGCTGATAGCTTGGTACACTTCTAATAAAGCCGACAGCAATAGTTATTTTACAGGTAATAAACAATCGCCTTGGTACATTGTGGCCTTTGGTTTAATTGGTGATTCACTTTCTGGAGTAACTTTTATTTCAGTGCCAGGTGCTGTAGGAACCAATCAATTTAGTTATATGCAAATTGTAATTGGTTATATTTTTGGCTACCTAATTATTGCACAGTTTTTATTGCCATTGTATTATAAATTAAACCTTATTTCTATATACTCATATTTAGAAAAACGCTTTGGCAAAAAAGCTCAAAAAACAGGTTCGTTATTCTTTATTTTATCACGAATTGTAGGGGCATCATTCAGGTTATACATTGCATTAATTGTATTAGATATTTATTTTTTTAGTGCTTTTAAAATTCCATTTGCAGTTTCTACTTTAATAGTAATTGGACTCATCCTTTTATACACCTACAAAGGCGGAATTAAAACCTTGGTTTGGACCGATACTTTACAATCTGCTTTTTTGTTAGCAGGCGTTGCTTTGTCTATTTATGTGGTTTGCCAGCAATTAAATTATAATTTATTCGATGCTATTTCAGCTGTGAAAGAAAGCCCCATGAGCAAGCTATTTTTCTTTGATGATTGGTTGGATAAAAACAATTTCTTTAAACAGTTTTTTGGAGGTATTTTTATTGCTATAGCAATGACAGGTTTGGACCAAAATATGATGCAGAAAAATTTAAGTTGCAAAAGCCTTGGCGATGCTCAAAAAAACATTCGTTGGTTCAGTATTGTGGTAGTTTTTATTAATATATTATTTGTAGGTTTAGGTGTTTTATTGTACCAATTTGCTGCTTTAAAAGGAATAGAAATTCCCGCTAAAACCGATCAATTGTTTCCAACCATTGCCTTAAATCATGTGGGAGGAATTGGTGCCATTGTTTTTATTTTAGGAATTACAGCTGCCACTTTTAGCAGTGCCGATAGCGTTTTAACCACTTTAACCACTTCGTTTTGCATTGATATTTTAGGTTTTGATGAAGCTCAAGAAAGTAAAGAACATAAAACCAAACGACATATCATTCATGTTTCTTTTGCCCTCATTTTATTTTTAATCATTATTATTTTTAAAGAACTAAATAACGACTCTGTTATTAATCAAGTATTCAAATTTGCTGGCTATACTTATGGGCCTTTATTGGGATTATTTGCCTTTGGATTATTTAACAAAATAAATATAAAAGATTCACTAGTTCCTATTGTTTGTGTGGCTTCGCCAATAGTTTGTTTTGCGTTGGATACTTTTTCAGTGCAACTTTTTGGAGGCTACAAATTTGGACAAGAACTATTGATTTTAAACGGAATGATTACTTTTTTTGGCCTTTGGTTAATAAGAAATAAAAAAGTGCGGAGTGCGGAGTGACAAAAATGCGAAATAAACAAAGAATCTTTGTCATCCTGAGCTTGCCGAAGGAGTCCTTCGACAAGCTCAGGATGGCAACATAATTAAAAAATATCCGCGTTTATTTGTGATATCTTAGGGCAATAAAAAATAAAAACTATGAAAATAATATCTTATAATGTAAATGGAATTCGTGCTGCAATGACAAAAGGTTTAAGCACTTTTATGAAAGAGCAAAATGCTGATGTTTATTGCTTACAAGAAACCAAAGCCATGCAAGAACAAATTACCGAGCCTATCATTTTTGAAGAAGCTGGTTATAAAATAAATTATTGGCACAGTGCCGAAAAAAAAGGCTACAGCGGTGTTGCTTTGTATTGTAAAAACGAACCCGATCATGTAGAATATGGTTTTGGGGTTCCTGAATTTGACAATGAAGGCAGGATTATTAGGGCCGATTATGGTTCTAAAAGTATCATTAGCTTATACATTCCAAGTGGTTCAAGTGGTGAGGAACGACAAGCCTTTAAAATGAATTGGTTGGCTTTTTTTCAAGAATATATCAATGAATTAAAAAGCAAGAAAAAGGAATTAATTATTTGTGGTGATTATAACATTGTTCACAAACCAATAGATATTCATGATCCAATTGGGAATAAAAACAGCAGTGGTTTTTTACCCGAAGAACGTGAATGGCTTTCGAAATTTATAGACAGTGGTTTTGTAGATTCTTTCAGGGCATTTAACCAAGCTCCACACCAATACAGTTGGTGGAGTTACAGAGCGGGTGCCCGTGGCAATAACAAAGGTTGGCGAATAGATTATTGCATGGTAGCAGAAGCCTTAAAAAGCAATATGGTAAATGCAGGAATTATTCCTGAAGCCATGCACTCTGATCATTGCCCTATTTGGGTGGAAGTGAAATAGATTAATCTATTCTCAAAACAATTTTTCCAAATTGCTTGCCACTACTCATTTTTTCAATGGCTGTTTGAGCATGTGCTAGTTCAAAAACTTCATCGACAACTGGAACTATTTTGTTTTCATTGATAAAAGCTAACATTTCAGCAAACTCTTCATCGTTGCCCATCGTTGAACCTAAAATATCTAATTGTTTCCAAAATATTTTTGCTGGAACACCGCTGTTAAATACGCCTAAAGTAGCACCATACATAGCTATGCGGCCAGCAGGTTTTGCTAAGTCAACCAGTTTTGCAAAAGTATCTCCACCGCTGCTATCAACAATTGCTTCAAAACCACCGCTCATGGCTTTTAATTCTTTATCCCAATTTTGGTTTTTATAATTTACTCCACCTTTTGCCCCTAAGGCAATGGCTTTTGCTATTTTTTCATCATCGCCACTGGTAACATATACATTGCAGCCAGCTGCAACAGCAAACTGAACACAAAATAAAGCTACACCACCTCCTATTCCCGTTATTAAAACATTTTCGCCAGCTTTTGCGGCAGCACGTTTCATGGTTGCTCTAAAACTTGTAAGGCCCGCCAAAGGAAAAGCAGCTGCTTGTTCAAAACTTAAATGTGACGGTTTTAAATGCAGTAATTTAGCAGCTACTTTTACATATTCTGCAAAAGTTCCATCATGCGGTGTGCCCAATATTACATAGTCTTTAGCTTGTACGCGTGGGTTATTTCCCCAGTTCATACTTGGGTTAATTACTACTTCTTTTCCTATCCAATCAGCACTTACATTTGCTCCTACTTTAGTTACTATTCCGCTTCCGTCAGCACCTAAAATAATTGGCAATACAATTCCACCATATTGCCCTTTTTGAATCCAAACATCTCGGTGGTTTAATGCTGCATATTTTATATTTACCAAAACTTCATTGTCAGCAATAGCGGGTATTTCTACTTGTTTTACTGCTAGTTTTTGGTTCAATTCTTCTAAAACGATTGCTTGCATTTTTGTTTTTTTTTAAAAATGTATTGCCACTGCTGTAGCAATTTTTTGAGCAGGTAAATTTTCCATACAGCTCACACCATCTATGCACGATCCGCGGTAAAAACATTTACAAGTTTTGTCGGGCATTACTATTTCGCCTTTGCCAAACAAATCAAATTCATGCGGATTGAAAATATTATTCATTAGCACAATTTGTTTTCCTAAAGCCAACGTAATATGCATTCCCATGGTAACTTGGGTAATGATTAAATGGCATTGGTTTACCAAATTTATAAATTCAAAAAGACTAAAATACCCTAAATATAATGCACCTGAACGCGCTTGAATTTCTTTGTTTCGTTCGTGTTCTGCTTCACCACCTAATAATAAAATTTCGGCATCAGGATGTTGCGTTTTTAAAACTTCAACCAACTCCACCCATTTGTCAATGGTCCACAAACGAGTAGTCCAACGGCCACCACAGCCCGTATTCATGCCAATAATTTTTTTGCCTTTTGGCAAATTCCAAACATAACCTTTATCGTCATGTTTATCCATTAAGTAAGGTTCACCTTGATGTGTATATCCGCAAATTTCAAATATTTCTTGTAAATAGCTTTTGGTGTTTGCTTGACTCACATCATCAAACATGCCTGTGCTAAATTTATGAACAGCTAACTCATTGCAAGGTTGAATTTCATTGTCTTTTAGCACAAAACCGAACTTTTCTTTAGCGTCTAAAATTTTCAGTAAAGCACCAGCTTCTTTTTCTTTGTCTAAATTAATGGCAATGTCCCAACTGCTGTTTTGCGCATACATAATGGAGTTTAAATCCCATTTCAGAATTTCATCTATTTGGCTCGATGGCAAAATATCGGGTGTCCAAGTAAGCCAAGTAATTTTGCAATTTGGATAAAGTGCTTTGTATTTAACCACCAAAGGAGTGGTACGAATTACATCGCCAATGGCGCCTAATTTTATAATTAAAATGCGTTTAGAAACGGGTGTAAAGCTAGGGCAATCGGCACAATGATAGCCATTTTGCTTATGTGGTTTACAAGGAATATGACCTTTAAAATGAAGGCAATTTGGTTTAAAAAAAGTAGATATATCTGTCATTTTATTCGCTAATAATTCAAACAATTCTTTAAAAATATTCCCTTATTTGAACAAAGGCAAACCTAACAGATTTTAGCAAATTGACAAAACAGAAATTGAAGCACCTTAAGTTTTATTTATTTTAATATTCATTTTTAAATTTAATTGTTAAATATTTAAAAACAAAAAAGCTTGAATTAACCATGTCAATTCAAGCTTTTTTTGTATTCTATAAATAAAAGAAGTAGTTTATTTTCCTACTTGTGTAGCCATTACAATTCTAATTTTTAGTCGAGTTCCAATAGAAAGAATATCTACTAAATCTTGAATATTTAATTTTGCATCCATGCGCAAAACAATGGTTGGATCTTCAACTCCAGCAGTTTTTTCTTTTAAAACTTGCTCTAAATTGGTGGGGTCTATGAGTTCTCTTTCAAAATAATATTCTTTGTTTTCTTTAACCGAAAGTGCGTATTGTTTTTTGTTTAAAGTTTGACTTTTATCTGCCTTAGGCAATAAAACTTTTATAACATTTGGATTAGCAATGGTTGAAATAATTAAAAAGAATAGCAAAAGAAAAAACATAATATCGTTAAGCGATGAAGTAGCAACTTCAGCCTCAAATCGTTTTTTTCTGCGTAATTTCATCCTGTTTATTTTGTTAAATTAGCTTTCTAAAATATCAATAAAATCAACAGCAGTGCGCTCCAATTTAGAATTAAACTTGTCAATCATACTGTTTAAAAAATGATAGCCTGTGTAAGCCACTACACCTACTATTAAACCAGAACCAGAAGTGATCATTTTTTCGTATAAACCACCAGCTATTAAACCAATGCTAATATTATCGCTTACCGCAATATTGTAAAATATTTTAATGATACCGGCAATGGTTCCAATAAAGCCTAACATGGGCGCTATACCAGCAATAATTCCTAACCAATTTAAGTTTTTTTCTAATGTGCCAGTTTCTAAACTTGCCATACTTTCAATGCTGCTTTCAATGTCGTTAATAGGTTTTCCAATGCGCATGATTCCTTTTTCAATTACTCTACTAATTGGAGAATTTACACGTTGGCAAAAAGCACGAGCAGCTTTTAAATCGCCTTTGGCCAAAAGGTCTTTTACATTATTCATAAAATTAACTTCTAATTTTGAAGCATTTTTTATATAAATAAAACGTTCAATAATTAAGTAAATAGTTACTACAGATAACAATCCAATAGGAATCATTACCACTCCGCCTTTAAAAATTAATTCTAAAAAGTTTAAACCTTCTTGTGTGTTTTCCATTGCTAAAAAAATTTATTATTTAAGTAACGAAAGTAAATGGTGTTTGTGTTTAATGAATGGGCATTTATAAACACATTGTTACATTTTTGCAGCATTATTCTAATAAACTATTCAATTTAATATCAATTTTCAAAAAAGGACTAATTGGGCGTTTTGTTGACTTGTTTGCGCTACCGCAATTTAAAATAAATATTTAACTGCTTAATAATTAGTATACTTAAAATCTTTGCTTTTAAGTACTCAAAACATATATTTGCGCTCCTTTGTGAATTTAATAAGCAGCAAAGATTCAAAAGGAAAATTTATATTGCTTAATTAACTAAGCAATATATTTTTACAAAAAGAAATAACAAAAGAATACATATAACAAAATGAAAATTAAAGGAGCAGTTAAGTTTTTTACCATTGCCTTAGTGATAGTTAGTTTATTCCATCTATCATTTTCTTTGGTAACCTACCGAGTAGAGCAAAAAGCAAAAGCATTTGCTAATGGTGATTTAGAAAAAGAAAGATCGTACATTGATTCAATTGGACGTGAAGTAGTGTACAACGTAGGTATAAAAAAATATACTTATTTACAGTGCAAAGCGCATGAATTAAACCTTGGATTAGATTTACAAGGTGGTATGAACGTAACTTTAGAGTTAAGTCAAGATGAGTTAGTAAGAGGATTAGCCAATAACAATCCTGATGCAAACTTTAACAAAGCAGTGTCAATGGCTACTGAATCTCACAAAACAAGTCAAAAGGAATTTATTGTTTTGTTTGGTGAAGAATATGCTAAAATAGATCCTAATGGAAAATTAGCAGCTATTTTTGCTAACCCAACTAATAGAGATAAAGTAAAATTAACTTCAACAAACGCTGAAGTTTTACAGTATTTAAAAGTAGAAACTGAATTAGCCATTGAGCGTTCGTTTAAAGTTTTACGTACTCGTATAGATAAGTTTGGTGTTACTCAACCAAATATTCAAAAGCAAGAAGGAACTGGCCGAGTAGTGATTGAACTACCCGGTGTAGATAATCCAGCTCGTGTGCGTAAGTTATTACAAGGAACTGCTAAGTTAGAATTTTATCAAACTTATGACAACACCGTTGCTTATGGTTTTTTACAAAAAGCAAATGATGTATTAAAAACATTAACCATTGCAGAAACTGCAGCTACAACTGATACTACTAAAGCTGAAACAAATGCATTGGCAGATATTGGAGGTACAAAAGCTAAACCTGATAGCACTACAAAAGCTAAAAAAGATACTGCTGCTAATAAGCAAATGACTCCTGAGCAATTCCAAAAAGAAAATCCTTTATTGGGAATTATTATGCCTGTAGTTGACGAAAAAGGTCAGTTAATGCCTAGTGGTTCTTGGTGTGGTACTGCTGTAATTAGAGATACTGCTAAAATTAATGCCATGCTTGCTCGCCCTGAAGTAAGACGTGAAATTCCTACAGATGTGAAATTTGCTTGGGAATATAAAGGTGTTGGCGATAACGGTGGTGCGGTACGTTTACATGCTTTAAAAACTGAACGTAATGGCGAAGCTGCTATGAGTGGCGAACGCGTTATTCAAGCTAATAGAGATATTTCGCAATTAAGTGGCCAAGTAGAAGTAAACATGACCATGGACGGTC
>CANGGG010000088.1 GCA_947453415.1 Bacteroidota bacterium
AAATTATTGAGCCTTTTTTATTTGTGTTTTTAACTAAAAATTACACTTCTCATGCTTAACGAACCCATATCTAACGAATCGTTAAAAAATTGAAAAGAATCTGATTTGTTACGTAAACCAAGGCTATACATTAATGGTAAATAATGGTCGTTTGTAGGGTGAGCCAATGTTGCTAAAGCACCAAGTTTTTGGTATTCAATTAAAGGAATTGGGTTATTTTCTTCAATGCTTTTCTTTACCAAATTGTCAAATGCTATTGCCCAATCAAATGGTTTTTCATCTTTTCCCCATTTTATTTGACCCAAATTATGTACCACATTGCCACTGCAAACTATAAGAACGCCTTTGCTTCGCAATGAAGCTAATTCTTTTGCTAAGTTAAAATGATACAATGGTGATTGTGCATAATCAATGCTCATTTGGAAAATTGGTACATTTGCTTTAGGGTACATGTTCATTAAAACAGACCAAGCTCCATGATCCAATCCCCACTCAAAATCCTCATGAACGGGAGAAGAATGCACAGCTTGAATAGCCATTTTTGCATAATCTACAGCTCCGGGAGCTGGATACTGAACTTCAAATAATTCTTTCGGAAATCCTCCAAAATCGTGAATAGTTTTGGGTCTTGAAGCCATAGTAACAGCCGTTCCTTTTGTTAACCAATGTGCCGAAATACAAAGAATAGCTTTTGGTTCGGGAAGTTTTTTCCCTATTTCTTGCCATACAGTTCTGTATTTGTTTTCTGAAATAGCATACATAGGATTTCCATGTCCTACAAATAATAATGGCATTTTATCGGAAGTAATTTTACTGCCAATAGCATTTTCAAATTCGTTTATATTCATGGTTTTTCCTATTAAAGGAGTAAGGGTTAGAAGTTTTAAAAATGACTTTCTATTCATAAAAAGTATTTACAACTTATTTCAACGCTTCGTAAATTGCATCCTGAACTTTGGTTCTTACACTCAGCTCTCCAAACTTTTTATTTTCGGCTCTTGGGAAAATTCTATTACTTAAAAACACATAAACCAATTCGTTTTCAGGATCCACCCAAGTGCATGTTCCTGTAAATCCTTGATGGCCAAATGTTTTAAAACTACACATTTTACTAGTTGGACTGTCTTTTAATGGATCAGTTTCTGGCTTATCAAATCCTAAACCTCTGCGACTATTTTTATTATATTTATTGGTAAATGTTTCAATAGTACTTGCCTTTAAAACATGGTTATTTCCATAAAATCCTTTGTTTAAAAGCATTTGCATAATTATAGCAACGTCATTTGCATTGGCAAATAAACCAGCGTGTCCGCTAACTCCACCAAGCATGGCAGAACCAGGATCGTGAACATATCCTTTTATCATTTGTTTTCTATAAACAGAATCAATTTCAGTAGGAACAATCCAATCGTTATTAATGGTTTTTAGCGGATTAAATACCATGCTCGATAAATTTAAAGGTACATAAAAACTGTTTTGTAAGTAACTTTCAAAATCTTGATTAGTAATAATTTCTACTATTTTGCGCAGCATCATAAATCCTAAATCACTGTATACATATTCTCCAGTTTTCTTTAAATCGCTTTCGGCAATAGTGGTCCAAATTACCTTTTCATAGTTTTTGTTGATATAAATATTATCTGCCACTTTTAATGTAAAATCATCATGAAGTGAATCACTGTATATGGTGGGATTCAATTTGCCATTTGGCAGTAAACTAGCTTTGTAAAATGGAATAAAAGGAACTAAACCGGCTTGGTGAGTTAATAGTTCAAATATTTTTATTTTTTCTTTATTACTACCTTTTAGGAAAGGTAAATAAAACCCAATTTTATCGTCTAATTTAAGTTTTTTCTCTTCATAAAGTTTCATAATAGCAAGTGATGTGCCCAAAATTTTAGTCAATGAAGCTACATCATATACATGGTTATTTTTTACTGATTGAATGCTATCAAAAGTATGGTAACCAAATGATTTGTTATATATAACTTTTCCTTGTTTGGCCACAAAAACTTGACATCCTGGCATCGCTTTCAGTGCAATTGCATTGTTTACAATGCTATCAATTTTATTCAGTTTGATGCTGTTTATTTTTATTTCTTCAGGATATACATATTCAAATTTATTTAAACCTACAGTCTCTACTCCACTTCCTAATGGGAAATAACTGGTAACCGAAACAGGCATTTTTCCTTTTGCATTTATTCCTCCGCCTACTATTTGCGCAGCTATTTGATTGTATAAAGGCAAATCTTCATACGCTACTACTACGTTCTTAAACATGTTAAAATACTGTAAAATATAAGGATTTCCATTATTTACTAAAATGCATTTATGCTTTAAACCAATTGCAATTATAAAATCAATTTGGGCTTGGGTAAGCCCCAAATTTTTACTTACATATCGGCTTGTGTTGTGAATAGAGATAATGACTAAATTATAGTAATCACTTTTTGAAAGTAATGTATCGAAACTTTCTTTCGAATCGTTTTTATCAATGGAATAATAGTCTGCTTTTATGTAATTATTTAACTGTAATTGAAATTCACTAAGTTGGGCTGAACCTACATTTATACATGCTATTTTGTATTGTTCAGGGTTTGAAATTGGAATAATTTTATCGAGGTTTTTGGCTACCACCACACCATTTTTTACTATTTGTTTAATCAGTAAATCGTTCTCAATATTATTCAAATCATTGGTTAAATTTTCAAGAATTATTGGCTTGTATTTATTCAAACCACACCAATATTTTGCTGTTAATATTTTTTTACAACTTTGTTCTAATTGGCTTTGAGCAATCAATCCACGATTCAAATAATCTTTTATAACAGCAATGCTCATTGGAACATCTTCCACCATTAATAGTATATCATTGCCCGCGATCAATGCTTTTGCTGCAAGTTCACCAGGTTCATAATAACTACTTACACCTTTCATGTTTAATGCATCAGTAGTAATTAAACCATCAAATCCCATTTGATTGCGGAGCAATTCAGTTACTATTTTTGGCGAAATAGAAGAGGCCAAATTTTCTGTACTGTCTAAAGCTGGAACAAATAAATGTGCCGACATCATTGCTGTTAAACCATTATCAATTAATTCCTGAAATGGATACAATTCCAAACTATCTAATCTTTTTATGCTTCCTTTAATAACTGGCAATCCAAAATGAGAATCAGTTTCTGTATCGCCATGTCCAGGAAAATGTTTTGCCGAGGCAATGATATTTGCACTTTGCATGCCTTGCATATATGCAATACCATTTTTAGCCACTATGTATTTATTTTCACCATAACTTCGGTCGTTTATAACCGGATTATTCATGTTATTATTTACATCTACATCTGGAGCAAAATTAAAGTTAATGCCCATTCGCTTACAATGTTTGCCTACAATAACCCCAAATTGTTTGGTTAAATCTGTTCTATTTGCCCCTCCAAAAACCATTTGACGCGGAAAAACTGGCGTACTATCCAAACGCATATTTAAACCCCATTCGCCATCAATACTTATAAATAAAGGAATTTTTGATAGTTTTTGGTATTGATTAGTTAGTACAGCTTGTTTATAAGGAGTTCCTTTAAAAAAAATTAAGCCTCCAACGCCAAGTTCTCTAACATGACATTCTATATCTTGAATATGCGCTTTATCTTTATTATTAAATGCAGCGATAATCATTAACTGCGCAATTTTTTGATCGGTGTTTAAAGTAGCGTAAACACTGTCAACCCATTCGTTTTGTTTTTTCCAATTAATGGTTTGAGCCATTGAATTAAAAAGAATTACAAAGCAAAAAATAAAAATAAGAAGTGGTCTATATAACCTGATTAATAAGCTCAATATGTGTAATAATAAGCTACAAATTTGCAATATTTTGCTTTATTTTCTCTGTAAATGTTTTACACAAATCAAAATATAATGAAGAATTTAACTGAATAATTAGTCAATTTTTTCAAAATTACCTATTTTTAAAATAAAATTATGTAGTATAATTGTTGCCTAATAAGCCAAATGATGACGCCTAAAAAATCACATGAACACACCATAAAAAATGCAATATCCGATTTTTTACAGCATCAACATTTAGATAATAAATTAGCGGAACTAAATATTATTAATAATTGGGAAAAATTAGTGGGTGCGATGATAGCTAAAAACACTACAGAAATTAAATTTAGAGGAACTGTTTTATACCTAAAAATAGAATCAAATGCTTTAAGAAATGAATTGCTATACCAACGTGGAAAAATTATGGCTTTGGTAAATACTGAAGCCAATCAGCAGCTAATTACTGATGTGGTAATTCGATAAATTTTTTAAGCTTTAAATTTATAAAAACATTGAAAACAAAATCCAATTCAGTTATAATAGCAACCATTGAAAATTCAAATGAAAGTAAATGGACAAAACCATTAGCTTTATTGGGTAAAATTCTTTTGTTTTTGGTTGGAATTGTACTTAGTTTAAAAGCCATCAAAGAACCCGATTTGTGGTGGCAATTAGCTACTGGCGATTGGATTTTAACTAATAAAACCATTCCCGTATCCGATGTGTTTTCTTTTACATATTTAGGTACCAAATGGATCAATATTAAATGGGGATTTGAAGTATTAATATCTCTTTGCACAAAAGCTTTTGGTTTCGAATTTATTTATGTTATTCAAGCATTGGTTACAATTGCATTGTTATATTTTATTTTAAAATTAGTAAATTTTAAAAACAAGCCTTTCCTAGATAAAACGTGGGCTAACAGCTTAATTTTATTGTGTAGTTTTGTGTTTTTGGCTGCTTCCAGCAATCGGATAATTGGTAGGCCTGAAATGTTTTCGCACTTATTTTCAATAATATTTATTTACTTATTAACGCGATTTCAAAATCAAAAAAACCTGATTTATTTACTTCCAATTTTTCAATTAATTTGGACCAATATGCACGAAGCTTTTGGAACTGGAATTGTGATTATTAGTATTTTTGTTTTTGCGGATTGGGTGGATTATTTTATTAACCAAAAAAAGGAAAAACCTTTGTCTATTTCATTAGCTTTATTATTGAGTATAGCAGTAATTTCAATCAACCCCTATGGTTTCGAAATGTTAAGTCGTCCGCTTGAAATATTTAGCCAATTAAGTACCAATAAATACACCACCGAATTATCAAATTACACCACACACGAATATTGGCAAACTAGCACTTATTTTACTTTTGGCTTTTTAGTAATTACTTTTTTGGGAATGTTCTCTATTGCTTTTGAAAAAAGCAATGAAAACAGATTAAAACACCTTGTTAATCAATTTGGACTAGCCAATATTTTACTCGTCATAGCATTTACTATTTTAGCAAGTTCGGCATATAGGAATTTAATATTTTTAAACATTGTTTTGCTTCCTTTTGTAGTTCATTCATTGTTTAAATTCATTGTTTTTATAGGCACCAAAACAAAAATTAAAATACAGCATATGACTATTTCTTTGCTTACAGCAACGATTGGAATTGTTTTTTATATTTCTGTAGTTTCCAATCAATTTTATCAAATAAATAAGGTATCACATACTTATGGTTTGCAGTTTTCTGCTATGCAAAATCCGGCTGGTGCGGCACAATTTTTAAAAGCAAATAACCTTGATTCCAAAATTATTTTTACTGATTATTTGGCCTCATCCTATTTGCTTTATCAATTAAGTCCAAATTTTAAAACCTTTGTCGATTTAAGGGATTTGGATGTTTTTCCAGATACTTTTTTTCAAAAAAATGCAGAAGTTTATGCTAATTATGAAAACTATAAACTGTTAGATGATAAATATAATTTTAAAGCAGTAGTAGTTTTAAATACTCAATTTAAAAGATTGCAAATTGGCTTGTATAACGATAGTAATTACACCTTAAGTTATTTTGATCCTTTGGTTTCTGTTTTTGTAAAACAAAAAAAATTAAACAATATTCCTTTAAATATTTCTGCTTTAAGTAATTTCAAACCAAGTGTATTTAGTTCTATTGTTAATTATGTTTTCAATCCATTTTACAAACCAATGGACGTGAATGAAACTAACTTTAACACCGAAGCTTCATTGTTTTATTTAAGTCTTGGTGATTATAATCAAGCCAATCATTTGATTTTAAATTTCCCAAAAGATGCGGCAGTTAATTATATAAAAGGACAATATTTTTTTAATATGGCCATTGCAGATACCAGCAATCAAAAATTTTATAACGACAGTGCAATTAATTGTTTAAATCAGGCTATTAAACTAAACACTCACTATTTTGAAGCATATTTTTCATTAGGTTCTATTGAATTAAATCAAGGAAATTTTGTGTCGGCAGCCAAACAATTTGAGAAATGTTGTGAAATTGATCACAATAATTTAAACGCACATTTATATGCTGGCGAATGTTACAAAGGATTGGTTGAGAATAACAAAGCCATGAAATATTTACCTAAATTAGTTTATCATTTAGAAGTTTCAAACGAAATGAATCCGAATAATCCCAACATAGAATGGAACCTAGGAGTAGCCTATTTTAAGCAGGGAAAATGTAATCTTTCTACCCCAATTCTTTTAAAAGTAAAAGACTTTGAAGGACTATCTGTTGAGGATAAAAATACTGCCGATTATTGCTTAACAAATTGTGGTGGGAAGTAAAAAATATTAAATATGTTCACCTACAAAAAACACATCCTTGAATTTAATAAGCCGGCCACAACTAGCCGTGGAAGTTTGCAAACACATACTGTTTATTATATTGTTAAAACGGATGCTATTACACAAAAAATCGGTATTGGTGAAGCCGCACCTTTGAAAGGTTTAAGCATTGATGCGGTTGATAATTTTGAGGATTATTTGCAATTTGTTTTAAACCAATTAAACAATGGTTTTAAACAAGAAAATATAGATCTAGAGAACTGGCCTTCTATAGTTTTTGCATTAGAAACGGCTTTGGCAGATTTGAATTTTGGGGGAGAAAGAAAAATTTTTGAAAACAATTTTATCATCAATCAACCAATTGCTATAAACGGTTTGGTTTGGATGAATAAAGCAGATGAAATGTTTGCGGAAGCAGTTCAAAAAATAGAAGCAGGATTTAATTGCATTAAGTTTAAAATTGGAGCTTTAGATTTTGATGAAGAATGTAAGTTATTAGAAAAAATAAGAAACCGTTACAACCCATTTAAACTAGAAATTAGAACGGATGCAAATGGGGCTTTTGCCAATGATGATGCATTAGAAAAATTAAATGAATTAAAGCGTTTTGAATTGCACAGCATTGAGCAACCTATTCAAGCAAAACAGCTTGATTTTATGCAAGAAATTTGTACCAAATCGCCAATACCTATTGCCCTTGACGAGGAATTAATAGGGGTAAAAGAAAAGGAGATAAAACCACTTTTAAAATTTATAAACCCACCTTTTATTATTCTTAAACCAACCTTATTAGGTGGTTTAGAAAAAAGTAATTTTTGGATCAATAAAGCCAACGAATTAGGAATAAATTGGTGGCTAACTTCAGCCTTAGAAAGTAATATTGGTTTAAATGCCATTTCACAATTTTGCAGCAGTTTAAATACGCAAATACCACAGGGTTTAGGAACTGGAAGTCTTTATAAAAACAATATTGAAAGCCCACTTACCGTTAGCAAAGGTTTTATTCATTACGATTTGAATAAAAAATGGAATTTGGAAGCATACTTTAATTTATAATTTACTTTTTTTATATTTTGTATTATAAGTTATTCATTTTTATAAATTGAAAGTAATATTTATTTTCACACACAAGCAGCTTTTGAATATGCCTCAATAACTGCTACCGATAAAGTTCCAGATGGTTCAAATTTATTTAAAGATGGGGGATAAATATACGTCAACTGATATAGGTATTAATATTACACCCTGATTAATTTATTTTGTGTCACCCAAATGGGGACTTGATTTTAGTTTAAACAATATTGTTAGTTATAATTCATCAACCAAAACATTGGGTGACGGTGCTGCAAAAATTGAAACAACTGGTGGTGGATTTTCAGTTGGAGCTGGTTTAACTCCAAGTTTGGGTTTGTTTTATTACTTAGGTAAATAAAAAGCTACTCTTTTGGGCGATTTTTCTGTTTTTATACCTTTAACTATCCATTACCTTTTCAAATTGATAGATTTAATATAATTACAAAGTATACTATTTCCCACAAACATAAAAACTGAATCAAACATTTGCGGAAACATACGTGTTTATATTTGAAACCTGCTTTAACTAAAGGGCAAGCATTACAGTCAATAGAACGGCTTATTTTACTTAATGTTGACAATAAAATAGTTAAAGGCCTTGGCCAAGTTGACTATTTCACTAAAAATGTCAAATCCTACTTTCATGTCTCCATGGTCTAACAAATTTGATAATTCTAAATGGATGCCTTTGTTGTTATCTTTTAGCAATGAATAAAGCAATATTGACTCAGAGGAGGGAATTACATTATCATCTTTCCCATGAATGATAGTAAGCGGACAAGTAATTTTATGAGCATGCTTCGACAAATCAAGTCGGTTTTTCCAAATGTTAAAATCAGGAATTTTAGACCAGGCTCGCATTATTAAATCGCTTCTGAATGCTGAACTGAATCTAAGCTTTTTATATAATTCAACGGTATCTAAATCTGTTTGTGCAATTAGGCTTGGAAGCAATGGAACTTTTCTTTTTAAGCCATTATCTTCTAGCGCGGTTTGAACCAATTCTTCTAATTTAGGATTATTACTAACTTCATATTTCAGAAAATTTTTCATAAGAATATGCATTCCATAATCATCTAAATTTTTTTCGTTGGTCAAAGCAAATTGAATGGTTGTTTCAAAATTGCAAAAACTTCCAATCAAGCACAAAGAAGACACACTGTTTACTGGCATTTCAGCAATTGCCAAAGCAGC
>CANGGG010000089.1 GCA_947453415.1 Bacteroidota bacterium
GCACCTTTTGCACCCATCACTGCTATTTCGGCTGTAGGCCAAGCAAAATTCATATCGGCTCCTATATGTTTTGAATTCATTACATCATAAGCGCCACCATAAGCTTTACGTGTAATTACGGTAACTCTAGGAACGGTTGCTTCGCAAAATGCGTATAATAATTTTGCACCATTGGTAATGATTGCATTCCATTCTTGATCGGTTCCTGGCAAAAAACCTGGAACGTCTTCAAACACTAAAAGTGGAATATTGAAACAATCGCAGAAACGCACAAAACGTGCTGCTTTTTGCGATGAATGAATATCTAAAACTCCAGCTAAATAGGCTGGTTGATTAGCTACTATTCCAATGCTTCTTCCTGCCAAACGGGCAAATCCAACCACAATATTTTCAGCATAATTTTTATGAACTTCATAAAAGCTTTCTTCATCTATTACCTCACTAATTACTTCTCTTATGTCGTATGGTTGATTGGCATTTTCAGGAATTATATCAGCTAATTTGGGTCTAGTTTCATCAGTTGATTCATAATTATAATCAGGAGTTTTTTCTTCACAATTTTCAGGAATATAACTGATCAATTTTTTCAATTGATTGATGCAATCAATTTCATTGGCAGCGGTAAAATGTGCCACACCACTTTTGGTTGAATGCACAGAAGCTCCTCCCAAATCTTCACTCGAAACTTCTTCGTGAGTTACCGTTTTTACTACGTTTGGTCCGGTTACAAACATATAGCTTGTGTTTTCTACCATCATAATAAAATCGGTAATGGCAGGACTATAAACAGCACCACCAGCACATGGCCCCAAGATGGCTGAAATTTGAGGAATTACGCCACTTGCCATGGTGTTTTTATAAAATATATCGGCATAACCGCCTAATGAAACTACACCTTCTTGAATACGTGCACCACCGCTATCGTTCAAGCCAATTAAAGGCGCACCATTTTTCATGGCTAAGTCCATTAGTTTACAAATTTTTTCTGCATGAGTTTCCGAAAGTGAACCTCCAAATACTGTAAAGTCTTGCGAAAAAGCATACACCAATCTTCCATTTATATTTCCATATCCTGTAATTACGCCATCACCTAAAAACTGTTGCTTTTCCATTCCAAAATCTTTAGAACGATGCGTTACAAAAGCACCAATTTCTTCAAAACTGCCTTCATCAAATAAAAAGTGAATGCGTTCTCTAGCTGTTAACTTTCCTTTTTTATGTTGCGAAGCAATGCGGTCAACTCCACCACCTAAAAGTGATTGGTCGCGTAATTCTTGTAATTGTTTACGTTTATTCATCATAATTATTCAAAGTGCGCAAATTAGTAAATTACATGTAAACCTTTTGTGATTTTATTGAACAGAAAACACACAATTTTTTAGTTAATTGAAAAGTGAAGATTTATGGATAAATAAATCATCATTTGAATACTTTTTTTAACCACATTCAAACTGTGTTTTTATATTGCAAATTGTATGATTTAGGTAACAATTCTCATTTGTTTATTTATTTCCTTTTTTATGATTTAATTGCAATCGGTAAATGAGTAGCAATAATAAAAATATTATTTTACAAATAAGGAACATGGTAAGTTCAAGGTGTATTGCACAGGTGCAAAATATTTTGGAAAGTGCCTCTAACTTAAGAATTGATAAAGTATATTTGGGTGCTGCGCAAATTCAAATCAATGAAGGAAATATTGATTTTATTGTATTACAAAAAAAATTACAAGAGCAGGGTTTTGATTTAATTTACGATAAGGAAGCTGCATTGTTAGAATCTATAAAAGTAGCAGTTCTAGAAATGATTTATTATGGAAATAATTTAAATTCATTGATTAGGAATTCGGATTATTTGAGTGATAAATTAGCACATCCCTATACTTTTTTAAGTAAACTGTTCAGTGATAAAACACATTTAACCTTAGAAAAATACATTATTCTTGTTAAAATTGAAAGAGTAAAAGAGTTACTCAGTTATAATGAAATGACATTAAGCGAAATTTCTTATCAAATGGGTTATAGCAGCGTGCAATATTTAAGTAATCAGTTTAAACAAATTACTACTTATTCGGTAAGTGAATACAAGGCATTACCTATTAAACCAAGGACACCTTTGGATCAGTTGATTTAAAAACTGGCAACTGGCTTATGGCTTCTGGCCTCTTGCAATTAGCAATACTTGTCACGAAGGGCGTGAAGCAATATGCGTTTCAAAACTTAACACATAAACACTTCAACACATAAACACTTCAACACATAAACACTTCAACACATAAACACTTCAACCTTTTCACCTAAAATAAAAAAATACTATATTCGCCCTTGTGAGAAATCCAAATTTAGATCCTGAAGAAATTAATTTAACCAATGTTGACAAAGAATTGGAACGTGTGTTACGTCCGCGATTATTTGATGATTTTACAGGTCAGGAAAAAACCATTGAGAATTTAAAAATATTTGTTCAAGCTGCCAAACAACGTGGCGAAGCCTTGGATCATGTGCTTTTGCATGGCCCTCCTGGTTTGGGAAAAACTACATTAAGTATCATTATTGCCAACGAGTTAGGTGCGAATATAAAAACAACTAGCGGGCCTGTATTGGAAAAAGCTGGTGACTTAGCTGGTTTGTTAACTAATTTAGAAAAAGGCGATGTGCTTTTCATTGATGAAATACATCGTTTAAGTCCGGTGGTGGAAGAGTTTTTATACTCGGCCATGGAAGATTATAAAATAGATATTATGATTGATAGCGGGCCAAATGCGCGCAGTATTCAGTTAGAAATAGAACCTTTTACCTTAATTGGAGCCACTACTCGTTCTGGATTATTAACTTCTCCATTGCGAGCTAGGTTTGGTATCAATGCCCGTTTGCAGTATTACGACAAAGCTTTGATGAAAACCATTATTGAGCGAAGCTCTACCATTATGAATTCCATTATTGATGAAGAAGCTGCATGGGAAATTGCGCGTAGGAGTAGGGGAACACCCAGAATTGGAAATGCTTTATTGCGCAGAACCCGTGATTTTGCACAAGTAAAAAGCGATGGAACAATTACATTAGAAATTGCTCAATTTGCCTTAAACGCATTGAACGTGGATAGTGAAGGTTTAGATGAAATGGATGCTAGGATTTTAAAAACCTTGATTGAAAAGTTTAAAGGAGGTCCAGTTGGTTTAAATACTTTGGCCACTGCCATTGGTGAAGATGGTGGAACTATAGAAGAGGTATATGAACCTTATTTAATTCAAGAAGGATTTTTGATGCGCACGCCTCGCGGACGTGAAGCCACCGAAAAAGCCTACCAACATTTAGGGTTTACACCTACGTATAAGAATAAGTTATTTTAGTAAATTCGAAAAAATAAATTCTAAATTCGAAAAGGATGCGGGAATTATTTTTCGAATTTAAAAACGTGCAAAGCAACGTCTCTATTTGTAATATTTCACTCAAAGTGCGGAAATTATTTTTCGAATTTTGTTCTGATACAATGGAATATTTTTTCGAATTTAAAAAGAAGTTGCTTGCAAAGTATCTACTTGTAAAATTACAACCAAAGTGCGGGAATTATTTTTCGAATTTCGTAATTTGAATTTCGAATTTAAAAACGTGCAAAGCACGTTTACTCCTCTTCTTTAAAATAAATTTTATAAAACTTACGTCCATCTTCTTCCACTCCTTGTTCTATTAAGTTGCGGTTTCCATGAATATAAATATGGAAATTCTTATCTAATTTAAGTACGCTTTTAAAAATTCTGGCTTGCTTTTTTACCGCCTGACTCGATATATCAAAACTATCGGAAATATCCAATTCATTGCTCATTCGGTAAGCTTCATCAAAGGTGCGGAACGATTCTATTACACCTTCATCTTTAAACACTGCTTGTTCAAATTCTTGCTTGTCAAATGTGTCATTGGTTTTAAAATAATCAACCGAGCGGTTCAAGTAATCTATTTGGTCTGCTTTGGTTACTTCAAACTCTTCGTTCAATTGTTTTGTTACAAAGTTTTTGGCAATATTCATAAACTCTTTGGTATGGTTATAATTATTGCTGCAAGGTTTTAATTGTAAAAAACTATCTTTCCAATATTGTGCTTCGTTTCCTTTATTTCCTTTATCTATAATACAAACTTTATAACCTTGATCGGCATTGGTGTTAAATATTAAGCAACCTTTGTCCAACTTATCTATGTTAATTCCATCGTTATAACTCACATCAAAAACGTTATTGGTTTGGTTCAGTTTTAAAAAGTCATATTTGTTTTCCGACTTAAAAATTCCAATGGCTTCCACGTCTTCATCTTCTACTTGAATATTGGCAAAATAAGCAATAAATAAATCACCACTTTTTATTTGAGGATGAGTAGAAAGTTCATATAAATGCTTTGCAATATGGATGCTATTGATATGAAAAGCACTGCCATGCTCAAACATTTGTAAGGCATAACTATAAATAGGATTTAAAGTAAAATCGTTATTACTAAAACTAAAATTATAAAACTCAGGATTACTGAATGAGGAAACGAAAAATTTCATTAATAAATCTTTCAACTTTCCATCGCTTAAATCCAACAAATCCTTCGATATAATGAGGTCTTCGTTATTGGTTTTATTCCCTACCTGATGCACCGAAACTTTTTCTAATTGAGTAGTTTCTATTTCAAATTTTTCTGCCATTTATTGTTAAATATTGGGGCGTGAATATAGGAATGAATTATGAATTATGAAGTATGAATGATGAAGGATAAATGATAAAGTATGAATGATGAATAGGTTTTGTCTTGGTGAGCTTGCCGAATCCAGACACGAGAGATGTGTACAAAGAAATGTTGAAGTATGAATAATGAATAGGTTTTGTCTTGTTGAGCTTGCCGAATCCAGACACGAGAGATGTGTAAAGAGAAATGATAAAGTATGAAGTCCTGATATATCGGAAAAGGATGAAATAGTTTTGTAAAAATCGGTTTTTGTTAAATCCATTAGATATTATCATATTCAATTGATTTGGCTATAAATAAGGATTAATTGCCACGCCCCTTAGGACGTGGAGAAGAAGAAAATAATAAATTGGCTTTAGCCAAATTCCTCATTAATTTTGGCTAAAGCCAATTGGCGATTCATTTATACCACGCCCTAAAGGACGTGGCAATGGATTTTTTAAATCAATAATTTTCAACATTCCTCCATTGCAGACGTCCTTGACTATATAATAATAGACAAGATGCAACTATTAAATTTTATTTTATAACAGTTCCTTGCTAGCGCTTTCAGAACAAAATGCTACCGCACGCATTTGGCGTGTGGCTGTAACTAATTTTACTAAAGTATTTTCCTCGAGTGCAGTTTTTTAGGTGCTTTTAAATACAGCCCAGGACGCCTGCATCAGCTTAAAGTTTTGTTATTCTATTTCCTTTAAAAGATCAGAGATATTTATTTCTAAACCTTTGCATATTTCTAATAAATACAAATAGGAAGGATTGATTCCTCCTGATTCAAGTCTATAAATTGATTGATGGTCTTTACCAATTGAATATGCTAATTCCTGTAAAGTTAATTTCTTATCCTTTCTAATAGCTTTTACTTTTAAACCCAAGGCTTTTAACCTTTGTTCTTTTAAATTAATTATTGGCATTATTCAAACCCAATAGTATGCTTAGCATTTAAAAATTAATTAAACGGATTGGTTTAAATATGAAATTTATTTTTATATTTGTTTTTAAAAAACAAAATTATGAAAAATATAATCTACACTTTAATTGCAATTCTAGGATTTGCAAATTTCACAATGGCACAAGTACCGAACTATGTTCCAACTAATGGATTAGTCTGTTTTTACCCTTTTAATGGGAATGCAAATGATGCCAGTGGTAATGGGAAAAATGGTACAATTTATGGAGGTGTATCACTTACCACGGATAGGTTTGGTAATCCAAATAATTCCTATAACTTTAATGGAACAACTGGTGCAATTTTAGCTGATACTTTTTATGTTTCAAATAACTTTACTGCATCTTTTTGGTATCTTGCTAGTAGTTCAATTAATTTATCAGCAAGTAATAATCAAAATTCAGGTTCAACCATATTATGTAAAGGAGCTTCTATTAGTCCATGTAACTACGCAGATTTTGCATTTGGTTTTAAGAATGGATATTATGGCACTGGTGAACAGAATTGTACAAGCAATTCGTGGTTAGAAACAGAGTTAGGTTGGGGATGTAATTATACTTATGTCTCTAATTGCAATTCTAATATTTCACTACAATATAATTGGACTAATCTTACAATTGTTCTTAGTTCTGGCTATTTAAAAAGATATAGTAATGGAGTATTAATTGACTCAATTACCTACACAGCTCACAGCGGATTATTAGCAAATTCCGGTTATCCTTTATCAATTGGGGGAAGATATGTTGCTAATTGTAGTCAAGGTGGTTCATGCATATTTAATTTTTGGAAGGGAAAACTTGACGACATCGGTATTTGGAGTAGAGCTTTAACACAGTTAGAAGTAACAAAATTATATCAAGGATGCTCTGCTGACTCCATTACCACCCAACCAACAAATCAAGTTGGCAATAAAGGAAGCAATAAAACTATTTCTTTTGCTCATTCAGGAACAGGAAATAGTTATCAATGGCAATCGAATGCAGCTGTTTTAGGATGGCAAAATGTACCAAATGTATCTTCATATACTGGTGCAACTACCAATAGTTTAACCGTAAATAATTTAACAGTTTCAAACCACAATCAATTGTTTAGGGTGGTAACTTCTAGAACTGGATGCAAAGATACTACTTCAAATACAGTAAGCTTAACGTTGGCTAATATAGCAACGGATTCATTGAGGTTATTGAGGTTACAAGCAGATTCATCAAGGTTATCCAATGATTCTATTTTATATTTAGCAAGAATAAATAAACTCATGAACGATTCGGCTTATTACACCAGTAGAATATTTAAGTTAAGTAATGATTCAGTTTTCTATGTTTCAAGAACAGCCAAATTAACTAACGATTCAGTTTATTATAACGGAAGAATTACTAAACTTATTAGTGATTCAAATGTGTTTGTTTCAAGAATAAATAAATTGAGTAATGACTCAGATTACTTTGTTTCTAGAATAACTAAATTGACTAACGATTCAGTTTATTACACAGGAAGAATTACTAAACTAATTAATGATTCTAATGAATTTGTAGTAAGAATAAATAAATTAAGCTATGACTCTGTAATAAACTTAGGAAGAATTACCAATCTTAAAACAGATTCTATCAACAACAAAACTACCATTAGTTTATTAAACGCAGATATAGTAACAAAAGGAAATATCATTACTTTTTTACAATTAGATACAACCAATAAAGGAATTACTATTCGCCAATTACAAACCGATTTGGCTAATAAACATGATACTGTTTATATAGCAAGTACTATTACTTCCGACACATTGAGAATTGCTATTCGTACAGGTATTTTAAGCGCATCGTCATTAATTAATTCATTAAAAGTATATCCAAATCCAGCTTCTACTTTACTATATATTGATTTAGAAAAACCAGGATATTTTATTGCAAAACTATCGAGTATAACTGGTCAGTCTATTATTACACCTACTAGCGGAACCATAGATGTTTCTTCATTATCAAACGGAGTTTATATACTTACTATTTACGACTCTAACAACAAATTGATTTCAAGCAATAAGGTTCCAATTATAAAATAACAGCAATTAATTATTTGAACAAGAAAGCTCCTTCGGGAGCTTTTTTTGTTTTACTGAATATAAACCTAAAGTTCGGAATTAGAAATTCAAAATATGACATTGCTAGTATTTAAATGATATTAAAATTTCAATTCAAAAGAATATATTTGAATCAGTATTTATATAATTAAAAAGCGGAATACATTTAAATCTAGCAGAAACATGAACAACAAACCAAAATACAATCCCAATAAACACCACCGCAGGTCAATCAGGTTAAAAGGATACGATTATTCACAGGCAGGTTTGTATTTTATAACCATTTGTTGTCAGAATAGGATTTGGAGATTTGGAGAAATAATAAATGGTGAAATGTTATTGAATGAATTTGGTGAAATTGCATACAATGAATGGATAAAATTAACAGAACGATTCCCGAATTTTGAATTAGATGTTTTCCAAATAATGCCAAATCACATGCATGGCATAATTGTTTTGAAAGATGTGGGGGCAACCCTTGCGGTTTTCCAGAATGATTCGGATGATTCAATTGGGGCGGGGGCAAGCCCAGCCCGAACGATGTTGGAAATTTCGGACGTGGAAAATGATTTTATTATTGAAAAAAGCAC
>CANGGG010000090.1 GCA_947453415.1 Bacteroidota bacterium
ACTTTTAGCTTAAAATCACCTTCGTATTGGGTTGTATTTGCCCTAGGAATTAATCCATCTTTTCCATATTTCTTGTAATAGCTTAACCATTTCTTTAGTAAAGATTCTTGTATTCCATTTTTGGTTTTTACATGACTTATGCTCGCATTTTTTTTTAAAACTTCTTCAATACATCGAAGCTTAAATTCATAATTGTATTTTACTTTTCTTTCCATAAAAATGCCCCCAAATAGTGTCTAACTTTTTGGGGGCAGTTCAATGTTCGGGCTTTTTTATTTATACAAATATTAGGTATTACAACCTAGCTTCACTTTTGATTAAATCTTTCGTGTTTACATTTAACACAGGGAAGTTTGCCAATTTTATAAATTGTTCTGAAAATTTACCATACAAAAATGATTTGAAATTAACTTCTTGTTCAGTCATAATTATTACCAAATCGGCTTTTACTTCATTGGCATAAGCTATGGTTTGCTCAGTAATATTACCTCCCAATCTTATTTCTATTTCATTGTCAATTCCGTATTCATCAATTTTATTACTTACTTGGCGTGTGTAATTGTTAATAGCAACTACAGCATCTTTACCCTTATCAGTACTCACTCCAATAATATTAACTGTGGAGTTAAACTTTTGAGAAAACACCACAGTAGATGGACATTTTTGACGTGTTTCAAAACTTGTATCTATAGGTATTACAATTTTATCAAATTTTTCAAATTGATAATTTCCAGGTATAGTTAATACTGGTTTTTCAGCATGTTCAATTATATTACAAGTATCTTTAAATGTAAATAACCCATCATTGTTATCTTTGTTTTTGGTACTTAAAATTAATAAATCAGGTTTAATACTATTTAACCTTTCACGTAAATCTTTTGCAATTGGTGTAGTACACAATTCAATTTTAAAATTACATCCTTCCAATTTTCCTGACAAATCTATTTTAGCGCCTTCATACAAAAAGATATGAATGGAAGCATCAAATTTTTGAGCCATTGTCTTAGTTAAATAAATCAATGAATCAAAGTTCTGAGAATGATTGCAAGCTAATGCAATGCTAGAAATTTTTAGTACCATAATAATTAATTTTTAATTGACTAATTTGATTACAATTAAGTATTTTAAATGACAATTGTCAAATTATTTTTTTCAACTATTGTTTATTTCCGCTCATTAAACGTTTGTAAAACTCCTTAGCTACAATAAAATCGGGGAATTCACGAATTGCCGCTTCAAAATATTTTTTTGCACTTAGCATGTCTCTGTCTTTTTGAGCAGCCATAATTGCACGCATATTTAATAAAGCTGCTTTTAATGGAACCTTTTGTTTTTCACTTTCACTGATCATAAAATCAATGCTATCTTTACTATTTTTTGCCATTTCATCTAACTCTTTCAAATTATTTTCTACAGCCTGAAAATTAGCAGATCCAAAATGTGCAGCGGTAATTCTGTATAAGTATTCTGGCTTTTTGTTAATGGCATATAACTGATTATAAATGCTCATTTGTTCTTCCATATTTCCTAATTGCTCCGCACAAAGTGCTTTTATTAATAAATATCTTTCACTTTTAGGATTACGTTTTAGAGCATTTGCAGCAGCATCATTACAAGCATATATATTATTTGTAGCAGCATATAATTCTGGTAATGTATCTGCATAAAGTACTTCGTTACTGTCGTTAATTAATATTAATTGCGCTGCAACTATTGCCGTTGGAAAATCTTTGCTATTCATGCTTTTATCAAATAGTTTTTTATAACTTTCAATAGAATTTGAAGACTTGTTATTACAAGATGTTAGCGATACGAATACGCATAATGCGATGATTATTTTTTTCATTTATTTTTGGTTTTTAGTTTCTTAGTTTTTAGTATCTTAGTTTTTAGTACTTAGTATCTTAGTTTATTTTACATTTATTTTTGGTTATTGTTGAATTGCTAAATTGTTATATTGTTTGTTTTTAATTAATTATTTTCAGTTAAAGAATTATATTTTCTATGGTCTATGGTCTATCGTCCATAAACTATTGTCTGACTTACAAAAACTTTGGAAAATAACCAGGTTCATATTCCGACATCATGTTACTAATTACCTCAAATATTTGTTCCGCATTTGGTTTACTCCAATAATCACCATCTGTACCGTATGGTGGGCGGTGGGCTTTTGAAGTTAAAGTAATTGGTTTATAGTCTAAATATTTATAAGCTTGTTGGTTTTCTAATACTTGTTGCATCATAAAAGCAGTGGCACCACCTGGAACATCTTCATCTAAAAATACAACTTTATTGGTTTTTTTAATTGATTCAACAATGCTGTGATTGATATCGAATGGTAATAATGTTTGAACATCAATTAACTCCACACTGATACCAATTTCTGCTAATTGCTTAATGGCTTCTTCTGCTACTCTTGTGGTACTTCCATAAGTTACAATTGTAACATCAGAACCATTCACTAACACTTCTGGTTTTCCAAGAGCAACAGTAAATTCACCAATGTTATCAGGCATTTTTTCTTTTAGTCTGTATCCATTCAAACACTCTATAACCAAAGCAGGTTCATCGCTTTTCATTAAAGTATTATACATTCCTGCAGCTTGCGTCATGTTTCTAGGCACACAAATATGCATACCCCGAAGGGCATTAATGATCATTCCAATGGGTGAACCTGAATGCCAAATACCTTCTAATCTATGTCCGCGAGTTCTAACTATTAAAGGTGCTTTTTGTCCACCTTTGGTTCTGTATTGTAGCGTTGCCAAATCATCGCTTAATGGTTGCAATGCATAAAGTAAATAATCTAAATATTGAATTTCTGCAATGGGTTTTAGTCCGCGTAATGCATTTCCAATACCTTGCCCAATTATAGTTAATTCCCTAATTCCTGTATCGCTTACACGACTTTCTCCATACTTTTCTTGTAGTCCTGCAAAACCTTGGTTTACATCTCCAATTTTTCCTAAATCTTCGCCAAATGCTAAAACTCTAGGATCAGTTGATAATAAATAATCGAAACAAGCAACCATAATTTCTCGTCCATCTACCAAATTAGATTCGTTAGAATAAATAGGTGCAATTTCATTTACCAATAAAGCATTTTCTTTTGATTGGCTATGCAAATGAGAATTAAAACGTTCTTCATTAATTTTCAAAAATTGATTTTTATAACTAATCAAACGTTCACGTTCCATGCATTGGTTTTTGTAACTTAAACGCAATGATTGATTGATTGCTATGGCAATGTCTTTTCTGATTGGTTCATTGATATTTTGAAGTTCGTTTTTTATATGAGTGATTTCGCTTAATTGCAAAGCATTGGCCAAGTCATTTAACAAATCACAAACATCAGAAACATCATTTTTTATTGGCGTTAAATAAGCTTCCCAAGCCGCTTTTTTACTCACATTTACATGAATTTGCGCTTCGTTATCAATGGTATTTAATTCTTCGTTTGTAGCAATTCCATTTTCTAAAATCCACTTTTTAAACTGCAAATTACAATCATATTCGGTTTCCCAGTCTAATCTTTCCTTTGATTTATATCGCTCATGCGAACCGCTAGTACTGTGTCCTTGCGGCTGTGTAAGCTCGGTTACATGAATTAAACAGGGAACATGTTCTTGTCTTGAAATATTTGCTGCTTTTTCATAAGCACTACAAAGCGAAACATAATCCCAACCTTTTACCGTATAAATTTCATAGCCATGATTTTTTTCATCGCGCTGAAATCCTTTTAAAATTTCACTAATATTTTCTTTGGTAGTTTGGTATTTGGCAGGAACAGAAATTCCAAAAGCATCGTCCCAAACAGATACAATCATAGGAATTTGTAGAACACCAGCAGCGTTAATGGCTTCAAAAAAATGTCCTTCACTACTGCTTGCATTTCCAATGGTTCCCCAAGCTATTTCATTTCCATTATTACTAAAATTATTTTGACCAATGGCTTGTGCATTTGCCCTGTAATATTTGCTGGCTTGCGCCAATCCAACCAAACGTAGCATTTGGGCTGCAGTAGGTGAAATATCGCTTGATGAGTTTTTTGAATTTTTTAAATCTTTCCAACTTCCATCATCGTTAATGCTTCTTGTACCGTAATGGCCATTCATCATTCTGCCGGCACTTGCTGGCTCTGCATTTACATCGGTATGGGCATAAAGCTGAGCAAAAAATTCCTGAACAGAAAGTAAACCTGCGGCCATCATAAAAGTTTGATCTCGGTAATAACCACTTCTAAAATCACCATTTTTAAATGCTTTTGCCATGGCAATTTGTGGCAACTCTTTTCCATCGCCAAAAATACCAAACTTGGCCTTGCCTGTTAATACTTCCTTGCGACCAAGTAAACTAGTTAAACGACTTGTAATTGCTATTTTATAATCTTCTAAAACGATGGTTTTAAAATCGGAAAAGGAGAGATTGGCTTGCATGCTGTTCATGAACACAAAATATATTTTGTCCAAACGTAATAATTTTTACTAACTATATCAAACATGTTGATTTAAATAAGGATAAATAGTTTGGATTGCATGCTAATAGACGATGGCAAATAGACCATAGTCAATTTTAGTTTTATTTCTATGGTCTATTGTCTATGAACTATTAACAAATTTCCTATCTTCGAAACTTAATGAAACGATTGGTTTTTATATTCATTGCAACTGCACTCTCCATTTTTGCCAAGGCACAAAGTGACTCTAAGAAGTTAGCGGAATTAAAGTTTGAAACACTTTTTTACAATTTTGATACCATTAATTATGAAAAATCTGTGAGCTATATTTTTAAATTTAAAAATACAGGGAAGGCCGATTTAATGTTAAAAAATGTGATTGTTAGCTGTAAATGTACCACCCCAGAATGGAGTAAAATTCCTATAAAAAAAAACAAAAAAGGTTTTGTAAAAATTACTTATAACGCAGGAACAAAGGGAGAATTTTATAAAACAATCATTGTTAACACCAATGGCAAAACAGCAAACCAATCGTTAACGATAAAAGGATTTGTAAGGTAAAAAATAAATTACATTACTTTTTACCTTACAAATTTTAAAGCATCAAAAATGCTTTAAAAAACTTCAGTAATATGGAAATACAATCCGCTATTGCTATTTGCGCCAACTGCATAATCAACTCTTATATTCGTACGTTGCGCTTTGTTAATATTGAATCGTAAACCAGCACCCGCACTGGGGTTAAAGTATTTAATTTCACCATTAGGTTCGCTTACTGTATTTGCACCAGCAAAAGCTACACCGCCAATAAAACGCCATAAATGCGCACGTAATTCAGCTTCATAAGCCAAAAACAATTTCCCCCTGTAACGACCTTGCACATATGCACGGGTAGTGAATAAACGGCCTGTTTGAGGCATAATCATATAAGGTGCATCGCCAATGGCTTGTTCGGCTATAAAACGATTAGCAATTACCATGGTTCTAGTGGTTTTAAACTGGTAATAAGTTCTAGCATCTAAACGTAAATTAGTCCAATTTTGGGTGCTTCCCATGAATTGTGCGTATGGGTTTATAGCTAATTCTATGTATTTTCCTTTAAAAGCATTTTGAACATTATCTCTACTATCATAAATATAATGTACTCCTAAGCCAGAAGCTGTAAATTTATTTGTTCCAATGGCATTGTTTTCAAAAAACTGACCAGCAGCTTTACCTCCTTTTACATCCCATGCGCTATATAATTTGTATTGTACACCAATGAAATGATATTTTTTTATTTTATATAAAACACGTTCCTCAAAATCAAGAGCTTTGTATTTAACTGTATCTTTACCTAATCCGTCACTTGGGGTATTAGCGCCCAAAGCATAAGTATATTCTGGCCAATCCAAGTATTGAAGTTTTCCTTGAACAATCCACTTTTCATCTTTCAAAAATATTTGATGATTTAATTGAGCAGCAAATTGACCTTTAGTAGTTTTTAAAATATACGCTTGTGTATTACTAAAACGGGTGGTTTCCTTTGGACCCAATACATAATTCACATTTGTTAGCACTCCATAACCCAAGCCCACAAAAGGATCGCTGATTATAATTGGCAGAAATGAAAAGGATACATGTTTGGATGAATCTGTTTGCGCATTTAACTTTTGAAAATTTAAAAATAATAATAAAGTTGAAATGGCTAGTAATTTTAGGGGTGTTTTTGTTTTCATATTTTTTGTTTATATAATTACAAATAAATACTTTTAAATTTAAAAATTGAATTTATTTTACTGACTTACAATAACATGTATTTAAATACGATGAAATCTACTGATTTTACTGTTTATAAATTAACTTTATTAATGACTTCTTTTTTTGAAATTAACATGTAAAATAAAACAAATGCACAAACAAAGCCAATCATTGAACCTACAATGGTGTCGCGTAAAAAATGTTGTAGTAAATAAATGCGTGAAAAAGCAACTAATAAAGCACAAAACAGAAAGAAAATTTGTTGAAGTGGCTTATGGTAAATAAATGCAAAACAAGTAAAAATAGCAAAAGCAAAAGTGGTATGCCCCGATGGAAAACTATTATAATTTAAAATTTCAACACCATCAACAAAGTTTAGTTTAAAATCTTTTAAAACTAATGCTGGTCTGTATGCATTTTCAAACACATAATGTTTGTTAAATTGAGTAATTATTGTACTTGAAATACTAATGGTGCTAGCAGCAATTCCCCATTGTTTGTTTTTATACAACAAAAATAAACAAGCAGGTATGGCAAACCAACCCTCTCCAAAATGAGTTATATATTTAAAAAAAACATCAAAAAATGGATTGTGAATTGTGTTTACATATAAGCTTACTAATTCACTGCTAGTAAATAAAAGCAAAAATGATGTTAACAATAACGTCATTAAATAGGCTCCAATAAACCATTTATTTTTAAAAATATATTTTTTCAAATTCACAAATATTTTGAAAACAAAAATGCAACTTCTTTTTGGAAGTTGCATTTTTAATTGATTAATATAATTCAGTAATTACTGACAGCTAAATTTTATTTTTGGTTGTCCATCACTTCTATCAGATGGACCCGTGTATAATTTCTTATAAACCACTAATTCTACTTGAGTTACCAAATCGTTAGACGAAGTAATATTGAATAATTTATTAGGTATGAACGATAATCTGTATTTTCCGCTGCCATCAAATACTAATTTTAAATCGGCATTTTGACTTACATTTAAAAAAGTAGATGGAGCAAAAGTGCGTATTACACCAGTTACAGTATCTTTAATTGTGGCTGTTACCAACATATAAAGTTCCTCATTTACTAAATTTTGCATTCCAGGATTTATTTCTTTTTGGTTATCATAAATTAAATTTACAATTTCATTTTGAATCATAGCACTTGGAGTGGCATACATTGATCCCCTATC
>CANGGG010000091.1 GCA_947453415.1 Bacteroidota bacterium
TAGACAGAAACCACACTTGCTTTGGTAAAGTGGTAGAAGGTTTAGAAGTGATTGATGCCATTCGTCAGGGTGATGTGATGAATAAGGTAATTGTGATAGAAGAATAATATAAATTTTTAAATAGAATCAGGTCGTTTCAATTATTTGATTCGACCTTTTTTGTTGAAATGGGATTAGTAATTTCTTCCTATAAAAACTTTTTGACTAAAGTTAAATATACAGTATATTCGAACATTATAAAAAATAAAATTATGAGTTTACAAGATCAAGTAAATAGCGATATTATAGTTGCCATGAAGGCAAAAGATGAAATCAGTTTAAGAACATTACGCGCTGTAAAAAGCTCTTTATTAATTGCAGCAAGCGAAAAAGGTGCAAGCCAAGATGGTAAATTAAGTGATGAAGTAGCTTTAAAAACTTTTCAAAAACTAGCCAAACAACGCAAAGAAAGTTTAGATATATTTTTGCAAAATGGAAGAGCAGAATTAGCCGAAAAAGAAAAAGAAGAATTGATGGTTTTGGAGCGTTATTTACCAAAACAAATGGATGAAGCTGAAATAAAAATAATACTGCAAAATATAGTTTCAGAAGTAGGCGCTACAAGTATAGCCGAAGTAGGTAAAATAATGCCTTTAGCCATGAAAGCATTGGCAGGAAAGGCCGATGGGAAAACCATTCAAGCAGTATTGAAAGAAATTTTTAACTAAGGACAATAGGGGATGACAGAAAACGAAAAAAGAATTGCCAAAGCTTTTGAGAAAAAAGATTGGCCAGTAATAAAAACTACTGATAGTTGGGCTACTTTTAAAATAATGGCCGAGTTTGTAGAAGGCTTTGAGAAAATGAGTAAAATAGGTCCTTGCGTATCTATATTTGGATCGGCAAGAACCAAAAACGACAGTAAATATTATATTTTAGCTGAGGAAATAGCTGCAAAATTAGTAGCTGCAGGTTTTGGCGTAATTACTGGCGGTGGCCCTGGAATAATGGAAGCCGGAAATAAAGGCGCTTATGAAGCTGGTGGGATATCGGTTGGATTAAATATTGAATTGCCTTTTGAATCTTACAATAATAAATACATTGATAGAAATAAAAGTATCAACTTTGATTATTTCTTTGTGCGCAAAGTAATGTTTATGAAGTATGCGCAAGGATTTGTAGCCATGCCAGGCGGTTTTGGAACCATGGACGAATTGTTTGAAGCCCTAACATTGATTCAAACACAAAAAGTGGCGCAGTTTCCAATTGTTTTGGTTGGAACCGATTATTGGGGTGGCTTAATTGATTGGATGAAAAAAGTAATGGGAGAACAAGAAGGGAATATCCATTTAAAGGATTTGGAAATGTTTAAATTAGTAGATACAGCCGATGACGCTGTAAATTATATACTTGATTATTTTGCTGAAAAATCAATCAAACCAAACTTTTAAAACAAAAAAAAGCTGCAATTAATATTGCAGCTTTTTTTTATGTAATGCGATTAATTATTTACCTTCATTCAAATGGTATTGAATCAAATCATCCATGGGCGATTTAATCACTTTTCCAATTTTCATATCGTAACTTAAAGCTACTTCTTCTAATATATCTTTAAATACAAATCCAACAGAACCTACACAGTTGAAAGAATATTCTTTATAATTGGGGTATTTGCTCACTAGGTTTTTAAAGAAATCCCTGAATCCATCTCTCACCTTATTTTTAATATATGGATGTGTTACATACTCATCGGCAAATTTACAAAAACTTGCTAAGTACCTATTTGGAAATTGGGTATTATATAATGTAGTAAATATTTGTTCATTGTCTTCTATTTGAAAACGTTCTTTAAAGCGCAATTGTAATTCTGGTTGCAAATTACCACGCATAAAATCACGTAATAATTTTTTGCCAATATAACTTCCACTTCCTTCATCACCCATTAAATAGCCTAATGAATCAATATTGTGCATTACATCGTTTCCATCATATAAACATGAGTTTGTTCCAGTTCCTAATATAGCAGCAAATCCTTTGTTTTTTCCTAATAAAGCCCTAGCAGATGCTAATAAATCATGGGCAACAAAAATATTTGAAACCTTGGGAAAGCTTCTTGTTAAAGCTTTTCTTACTATGTCTTTCTTTTCGGGAGTGGAACAACCTGCTCCATAAAAATATACTTCAGTAATTGATGTTCCATCCAAATCCTTCAATAAGTTTTCACTTAAAGAATAAAAAATAGCTTCACTATCAATAAAATATGGATTATATCCTATGGTATGAAACATCATCATATTTGAACCATCTTTGTTGATGATTACCCAATCGGTTTTGGTTGAACCACTGTCTGCAATTAATATCATTTGTTGTAATTTTCTTTCGGCAAATTAACAATATCTATGAAAGTAAAAAACAATTTATTTGAAATATTTATGCAATTGATTATTATTTAAAAATTTATTGGTTTAGTTTAATAGCAGTATTTTAAAAAGGAAATCTTTATATAGAATAAAAAAAACTATTCCTTACTTTTGCACACTCAGCACTCCAAACTCTTTCATTACTTCGCACTCCGCACTTCGAACCTCGCACTTTCCATCACTCTTTCCATAAAAACGGAAAAAGAATATAAGCCAAAGCAGCTACCAAAATATTCATGGCTACTAGCAATAATAAATCAGTATAAATTAAACTCACATCCACGCCATCCATTGCTTTTTTACTCGATTTAATCAATAGCAATAAAAAAGGAATAATGATTGGGAAACTTAAAATAGGCATCAATAAATTTCCGTTTCCACTTTTTTGCGCAATGGCAGAAATCATGGTAAAAGTAAAAGCAAAACCAATAGATGCCAAAGTTAAAATGATGGCATAAAAACCCATGTTTTGAATTGGATTTCCTAAAATAGTACTGTAAAAAAACAAGGCTACAAAACTCAATATTAAATTCAAAATGGCACTGTATATTGACTTAGCCAAAATGAGTTTTTCGGGTAAAATAAGTCCGTGAAAATAAAGCATTTTTCCTTTCGATTCTGCAATAAAACTTTTTGCAATGGCATTGATTGAACTGAATAAAATCAATACCCAAAATACTGCGTTCCATGTAGGTATATTAAGCATCTTTACTGATAGCGACACGGTAAAAATTGATGAGAAAACATATAACAAAATACCATTTAATGCATATCGTTCCCGCCATTCTATGAGCAGTAAATTTTTAATTAATTGTTTCGTTTCTCTCATTTGTTTGTACAATTATAATACTTTGTTTTAATGTGATGTCGAGCGAAGTCGAGACACATTAAACTTGTTCTCGACTCCGCTCGAACTGACTGAAATCAACTTGGTCGCTGAGCTTGTCGAAGCGTTACTCCAAATCTAACAATTTTCGTCCAAGGTTGGTGTACTCACCAACCTTTTCGTCCAAGGTTGGTGTCCTCACCAACCTTATTTTTTCACTCCAAACCTAATATTTTTTTGAATTTAAAATGCACTTCCGTATTTTCATAAATCCCACCAAAATTTTCAGCACCTGGCCCAAAAGCAAATACAGGAACCATAATTCCAGAATGCCCGCCAGTAGAATAATTTGGAGTAAATTTTTTCTTGTTTTCTTTATTTGGATGCAATGAAAGACCACCTGTTTCATGATCGGCAGTAACTACTACCAACACATCACCTTGTTGTTCGGCATAATCTAAAATTGCATTCATGGTTTCGTTCAAATCAAACAATTCAGTTTTCATGTATTCATAGTTATTTTCATGTCCACCCCAATCAATTTGGCTGCCTTCAATCATGAGCATATAACCATTTTTGTTGTGATTTAATTGCGAAACAGCACTTAAAGAAGCTTGTTTTAAAAAGTCATTTCTGCCATCTAATTTACGTTTCATGCCATCAAAAGCCAAAGTATAAACTTGTTTATTGGCTAGGAGTGGGGTAAAATTATTGGAAGTATCTGTTTTTACCATAAAGCCATTGCGTTGCAATAAAGCAGTTAAATCCATGCTATCTTTGCGGTATTTAATAAACTTAGTTCCACCCCCAATAGCGATGTCACAATTGCCTTGCAACAAAAAATTCGCAATGTCATCTTCACTTTTTCTAGAGGAAACATGCGCATAAAAACAAGCAGGAGTAGCGTGCGTAATTGACGAAGTTACCACCACACCAGTAGCCATGTTTTTCTTTTTCATCATTTCAAATAAACTTGGATAAGCCACTGAATCAACGCTCACACTAATAGCTCCGTTAAAAGTTTTTTTGCCAATGGCAAATACAGTTGCGCCTGCACCGCTATCGGTTACATAATTATCGGCCGAAGAAGTTTTACTCATGCCAATTACGTTAAATCGTTCAAAAGCATTTCTTTCATTGGTTTCGCTCATGGCGCCACTAATTTGTGCCAAGCCCATTCCATCGCCAATAATGAAAATTACCTTCTTTACTTTTTTAGTTTTTGACTTATTGGTAAATGAATAAACACTTATCAAAGCAAGCAATACCAACAGCATTGCTCCAAATCTGAATACATTTTTTTTCAATTGTTTAAAAAATTTATGGGTTCAAATATAATAGCCTAATTCAATTCATTATTCTTGCAGTGTAAATTAATTATTAATTATGGCAATTAAACTATTTGTAACAGGCGGAACATTTGATAAAGAATACAATGAGTTAAACGGACAATTGTTCTTTAAAGATTCACAAATTCATGAAATTTTGAAATTGGGAAGATGCCGATTAGACTTAAATGTTACTACTTTAATGTTAATGGATAGCCTAGACATGACTGATGAGCATAGGAATATCATTTTGGAAAGTTGCCAAAAGAGCGAAGAAAATAAAATTGTAATAAGCCATGGAACCGATACCATGACTGAAACTGCAAAATTCCTATCTGAAAAAATACCAGGAAAAACGGTGGTAATTACCGGAGCCATGATTCCTTACAAATTTGGTTCGAGTGATGGATTGTTTAACATGGGAAGTGCTTTGGCTTTTGTACAAAGTTTACCAGCCGGAATTTACATAGCCATGAATGGTCGTTACTACGATTGGAATAATTGTAAAAAGAACAAGCAAACTGGCTTTTTTGAGGAGTTGGGGTAGGGTAATAGGTTAATAAAGTAATTGGTTGATTAAGTTGGAAAGGATATTTTTGATTATGAAATGGAATAAATGGTTCGTATTATTTATGATTTATCCGTTTCTGTTCTCTTGTTATAACAAAACAAATAAATTAACAGAAGAAGTTAAGGATCGAATAGACACTCCTTCAAATACTTCTTTTCAGCAAATATTTGATACAATAGTTGTTTTAACCAATATTGAAAAATCAAATTATAAAGGAGAGAATTTAACAAAAGATTTAGCAAAGAAAATTCTATACGAATATTTCATTAAACAAGGTTGCTTTACATCAGATAATCAACCTCAGTTAGGCGATTTGACACATGAAGATACTGGAAAAATGACTGTCGAATTTAATGACTTATTGTATGTTGATTTGAATAATAATTTGTATAATGATGGCATAATAACTTATTGGTTAGAAAACCCTTTTGTAAATGGACATTGTGTTCAACCTAAAAGAGCTATAATATCAGATACCAATAAAGGATACAAAATAACAAATTCGGATTTCATTCCTGAAAATTATTTGATTGATAGTTTGGCAAATACCAACAATAAAGTTATCGTTTTTGGAAGAGAATATGATTGTTCTAACAATAAAATATTGAGGCTATTGAAAGTTAATTTGAGGATTTTTGACTAGTTATAATTTACTCAAATCCTTCCTTTACAAGAAGTAGACGCTATATGCAATTAGCCATTCTAAAAATCATCCATTAAAAATCAAATATTAGTTTTATTTTGCGCCAAAGTTTAAGTAAATTGAATGAAAGTTTTTAAGTTTGGGGGAGCATCGGTAAAAGATGCAAATGCAGTGAAAAATGTAGCAAAAGTTTTAGGTGGCTTTGCTAATGAAAACGTGCTTGTTGTTATATCGGCAATGGGAAAAACTACTAATTTATTAGAAAAATTATTGGATGCTTATTTCAATAAAACCGATGATAAACAATCTACTTTTGATGATGTAAAACAATTTCATTATACTATAATCAATGAACTTTTACCGCAAACTCAAAGTCATGCTTTTGACGAAATAGAAAATATTTTTATAGAATTAGAATGTTTGTTGGAAGCTGAACCGGATCATTCATACGATTATCACTATGATCAAA
>CANGGG010000092.1 GCA_947453415.1 Bacteroidota bacterium
ATCTTTCTTAGCTAACCTAAATTCTATTTCGCAATCTGCTGCTATGTCTTTAAAAATTTCTCTTCTGTTAACAGAATCTGAATTCAAGTTTCTGAAACTCTTGTTTAAGAAATCAATTTCACTGTTAATTTGTGCATCAGAAATATTTGCTACACTTGATATTCCTGAATGAATAACATGCACTACTACCGGAATTATATATTTTGGCGCACTTGTTTTGCCTAATTTATTGGCATTTTTTAAGTCATTTAAATTGACAGTTTGTAAATAATTTTTCCAATTTTTATTGAAATTTTCCTCTTCTATTTTCAACTGAGGGTTTGTTGATTGAAGAAATTTATTGTGTTCATCAGTTCCACAAAGAGTGCTTTTTTGTTGAGCAATACTGTGCAATCCAAAGGCAAGCATAGTAAAAGTGTATATCAGTTTTTTCATATTTAAAACGAGTAATTTGGTTAGCAAAATAATAAAATTTATAAGTATGTCAATAGTAAAATAAAAATGGTTGCTTAAAATATTCAATTTCTTTTTTGCTCCCATATTTCCATTTCAAACATTTTACCATCTTTTATTTTAAAACGAATGGCAGTTGAAACCGGATGAAATCCATGATTACCAGAAGCTCCAGGATTTATATGCATCATATTAAGTAAGGGGTCTCGCATTACTTTTAATATGTGTGAATGGCCACAAATCATTAAATCAAATTGTTCATTTTTTACAATTTGTTTAAACTTTGGGGAATAATTATTGGGATAACCACCAATATGAAGCATACAAACTTTCATATTTTGGATTTCAAATTTTAAAATTTCAGGCATTCTTATCCTTAATTCTTGTCCATCTATGTTTCCCCAAACTGTTCTTAATGGTTTAAACTTTTCAATTTCTTCCAATGTTTTTAAATCCCCCCAATCGCCAGCATGCCAAAGCTCATCGCATTGATCAAAAAACTGATATAGTTTTGGATTAATATAACCGTGTGTGTCTGAAAATATTCCTATTTGTTGAATCAATTTTTTTTGCTCCTATTATTAATTAAAGTTATTTGTAATATGTATTGTTTTAAATAATCAATATTTTCGTCTTTAAATTCAATGATTTATTGAATGATTGTTTTTTTGTTGATTGATAGTTGGCAAAGTAATTAAGTTTTTATTTTTTATTGCAGTAGCAAATAAAAAATATATAAAATGATACTTTCAGACAAACGCATATTGGAAGAAATTGAAAATGGAAACATTTTAATTGAACCATTTAAAAAAGATTGCCTTGGCACCAATAGTTACGATGTGCATTTGGGCAGATATTTGGCAACATACAAAGACAGAGTTTTAGATGCTCGTGAACACAATAAAATTGAAGTTTTTGAAATTCCTGTGGAAGGATTAGTCATTCAACCTAACACTTTATATTTAGGCGTAACTGCCGAATATACTGAAACTCACAAACAAGTTCCTTTTTTAGAAGGTAAATCAAGCACTGGTCGCTTAGGAATTGATATTCATGCCACCGCTGGAAAAGGCGATGTTGGATTTTGTAATACTTGGACTTTAGAAATTTCATGTACGCAACCTGTAAGAATATATGCCGGTATGCCAATTGGTCAATTAATTTATTTTGAAGTAGCAGGTGAAATCGAAATTATGTATAATAGCAAGAAAAATGCTAAGTATAATAAACGAACAGTAAAACCTGTAGAAAGCATGATGTGGAAAAACAAGTTTTAGTAACTATTTAATTAAAAGAAAATGATTAAAGAATATATTGAACAAAATAAAGATCGTTTTTTAAATGAACTTTTCGACTTATTGCGCATACCAAGTATTAGCGCTGACAAAGATTTTGCCAGTGACGTAAATAAAGCGGCTGAATTTATAAAAACAAAAATGATAGCAGCAGGTGCCGATCATGTTGAAATTTGTCAGACTGCCGGTTATCCAATTGTTTATGGTGAAAAAATGATAGATACATCGTTGCCAACAGTTTTGGTTTATGGTCATTACGATGTACAGCCAGCAGTTCCAATAGAATTATGGGATACACCTCCTTTTGAGCCAAGCATTCGTAGCACAGAAGTTCATCCAAATGGAGCCATTTTTGCGCGTGGAAGTTGCGATGATAAAGGTCAAATGTACATGCATTTAAAAGCATTTGAAATGATGATGAAAACCAATTCTTTGCCATGCAATGTTAAATTCATGATTGAAGGAGAGGAAGAAGTTGGAAGCACTAACTTAGGTCCATTTTGTATCAATAATAAAGAAAGATTGAAAGCCGATGTGGTGCTGATTTCTGACACTTCAATGATAGCTAACGATACCCCAAGTATAGATACTGGTTTACGCGGATTAAGTTACGTAGAAGTAGAAGTTACCGGTCCAAATCGCGATTTACACAGTGGTGTTTATGGTGGTGCAGTTGCCAATCCAATTAATGTTTTAGCAAAAATGATTGCCAGCATGCACGATGAAAATAACCACATTACCATTCCTGGATTTTATGATAAAGTAATTGAATTGTCGGCCCAAGAACGTGCTGATTTAAATCTTGCTCCTTTTGATATAGATGCTTATAAAAAGGATTTAGAAATTAGTGATGTTTGGGGTGAAAAAGGTTTTACTGTATATGAAAAAACGGGTGTTCGTCCTACTTTAGATTGTAACGGAATTTGGGGTGGCTATATTGGAGAAGGTGCTAAAACTGTTTTACCTTCAAAAGCATTTGCAAAAATAAGCATGCGTTTGGTTCCAAATCAAGTGAGTTCTGAAATTACTGATTTATTTAAAAACCATTTTGAAAGTATAGCACCTGAGGGTATAAAAGTAGTTGTAAAACCACATCATGGTGGTGAACCAGTAGTAACTCCAACCGATTCCATTGCTTATAAAGCCGCTGCTAAAGCAATGGAAACTACCTTTGGTAAAAAACCAATTCCAACTCGTGGTGGTGGAAGCATTCCAATTGTTGCATTGTTTGAAAAAGAATTGGGTTTGAAATCAGTTTTAATGGGTTTTGGTTTAGACAGTGATGCGCTTCATTCGCCAAACGAACATTATGGCATTGAAAACTATTATAAAGGAATAGAAACCATTCCATATTTCTTTAAATATTTTGCAGAAATGAGCAAATAAAAAAATGTATTCGCTACATTTTAGTCGTTATTGCGAGGAACGAAGCAGTCTAATTGTAAGATTGCTTCGTTCCTGATAATGACGATTGTTTTCCATCAAAAATAATCATGATAAATAGAGCTTTTGTATATGGCGACTTACTTTTTGAAAGTATGTTGGTTTTAAACAATCAAATTCAACATGTAGATAAACATTTTGAAAGATTGCTAAAAAGTGCTGCAGTTTTAAAAATGAATCTATCAAATTCCTTTGACATTGATTTTTTTAAAAACACTATTTTAAATGAAATAAATAATTCCAATCTATTAAATAAAAATAGCTGTAGGGTTCGTTTTGTTTTGCATAGAAATGCAACAGGTTTTTACCTTCCAAATTCAAATGAAACTGCTTTTATTATTGAACCATTTGAATTACCTGAAAACTCGAAAGAAATTGCTGATAAGCCTAAAAAAACAGGAATTTATACTTTTCAAACCAAAGCCATTGGCCCCATTTCAAACTTAAAAACTGGCAATGCTTTGATTTACGTTTTAGCAAAAATTTGGGCGCATGAAAATGGTTTAGACGATGCACTCATTTTAAATCAAAATGGAAACATCATAGAAGCGGCAAGTGCTAATTTATTTTGGAAAAGTAACAATCAAGTATATACTGTTCCATTAGCTGAAGGCTGCATTGACGGCATTGCTCGGCAGGTTTATATGGAACAAATGGAGTTAGCGAATAAACCAGTTATTGAAAAAAATTGTACGGAAATTGAGTTACGCCAAGCCGATGAAATTTTTATTTGTAATGCCACAAATGGAATAAGTAAAATTGAATTAGTTTGATGGTAATTATTAAAGTCAGTTCGAGCGTAGTCGAGAACCACCATACTATTCTCGACTTCGCTACCATTGACGTTTTTTTGTTAACTTATAATAATAAAGCAATTAGTCATTCAGTAGTACCGCTCGAGCGGTACCCTTAATTATGGCAACCAACTAATAAATTTCAATATTGGTTGCCGAGGAAAGGAGTTTCCTTCTGAATGACACAACGTCATTTTATATTGAATTTTTTGAAAAAAATTATCCCTCCAACTAAAATCATTATCTATAAAACCTCAGCTACTACAAAAGTACTTCCACCAACAAAAATAAAATCGTTTTTAGTTGCGTTTAGTTTTGCACTTTCAAATGCCAACGCAACTGTTTCAAATGCATTTCCTTTTAAATGAAATTGTTTTGCTTGTGTTTGTAAATCTATTTCATTTAATGCCCTAGGCAATTGTGCTTTGCACCAATAATACTCAGCATTTACTGGTAGTAAAGCTAAAATTTTATTGATATCTTTATCTTTTACCATGCCTAAAACTAGGTGTAATTTGTCAAATTTTTGCATGGCAATTTGTTGAATAATCATTTCAATTCCATTTACATTATGACCAGTATCGCAAACTATTTTTGGTTCATTTCCTAATATTTGCCAACGGCCCATTAATCCGGTATTATTAATTACATTTTCAAATCCTTGTTTGATGTTTTCAAACGAAATGTTGAAATTTAATGCTATTAATTGCTGACAAGCAACCAAAACAGTGGTAAAATTATATTGCTGATAAATACCTCCCAATGGACAATTTAAACTGTAATTTTCAAATTTAAAAGCAGCATTTATTTCATTTCCGAAAAGATTATTTGGTTTAAATTTAATCGTAGCACCATTATTTTTTTGATTAAATGTTTCCACTTCTATTTGCTCTTGAGCAAAAACCAAATGACTATTTTCATTGTGTGCTTTTTTGGTAAATACGTCATCAATTTCTAATTGTTTTTCGCCAATGACTACAGGCGTATTTTTCTTGATAATTCCTGCTTTTTCAAAAGCAATTTTACTTAAAGTATCACCTAATAAATCGGTATGATCCCAACCAATATTGGTAATAATAGAAAGCATCGGATTGATAATATTTGTTGAGTCTAAACGCCCGCCAAGCCCAGTTTCTATGATTGCAATATCTACTTTTTGCTTTGCAAAATAATCAAAACATAATGCCACAGTCCATTCAAAAAATGACGGTTCAATTTGATTGAAAAGGGGTTTGTAATTTGCTACAAAATCAGTGATTTCTTGTTCGGGAATCATTTCGCCATTGATTTTTACCCGTTCCCTAAAATCTTTTAAATGAGGCGAAGTATATAAGCCAACTTTTAAACCACTTTCTTGTAAAATAGAAGCCAATAAATGACTGGTTGAACCTTTGCCATTTGTTCCAGCAATATGTATAGTTCTGAAATTATTTTGAGGGTTATTTAAAGCATTGCAAAGCTCAACAGTATTTGTAATATCTACTTTATAGGCAGCAGCTCCAATCCTTGTAAACAAAGGTAATTGTTGGTATAAATAGTTTAATGTTTCTTGGTAATTCATTTTTTTTCTAGTTGATAGTTGATGGACGATAGACCATAGTATTTTACTACTGCATATAATATATTGCCTATGGTCTATTATCTATGGTCTAATGTCTAATGTCTATGGTCCATTGTCTATTGTCTATAAACTATTGTCTAATGTCTATGGTCCATTGTCTATGGTCTATTGTCTATAAACTATTGTCTAATGTCTATGGTCTATTATCTATGGTCTAATGTCTATGGTCTATTGTCTATAAACTATGGTCTATGGTCTATTAAGCTATTTCATAAATTTTACCAGGCAAAGCTCTGATTACGCCTTTAAATTCTA
>CANGGG010000093.1 GCA_947453415.1 Bacteroidota bacterium
GTTTATTGGTAACACCACTTTTAAGCCTATACATATTTGGATAGCTTTCTATTGGTTTACTTGCTTCTTCAATGTTGCGTTCCTGCGGACTTAATTTTATAAAATACTTGTTGTTAAACAACATTAAGTCGTAAGTAGTTTTGGCCTGAGCTGATACATCGTGCGCTAAAATTCCTCTTTGGTAATTAGTAAGCGGATAAGTGGTCACCAAATCTTTATTATAAATAATAGTGTCTATTTTTTCTACTGTGCTATCCAGCACAATGTTTTTGCCCCGGTAAGAAAATGATGTTCCACTCCAAGTTGGTTTATCGGTATAAAGCAGCGTGTCCATTAGCTTTTCGGTGTATTCAAAATACTTTATATACAACGCTGTAAAATCATATTCTTCGTCTAGCTTGGCCGCATAACGGTTTTTTGTTCCATTATAATCACTGATATATGCATAGTAATTTCGCTTATATTCAATCGGATTTGTTTCGTTGATATATGGCGTTTTGGTCAATCGTTTGAGCATTCTTGTCCTTGGCGATTCATCAATATCGTACAAATAAACATCGTAGTTATTGTCATCGGCTAATTTCGGATTTACACCCATGCTCAATGAGTCTGTTGGACGATTAGAACTGAAAATTATTTTGCTAGAAGCATCAGTATATCTTGGACTGGCATCATCGTAAATATCGTTGGTAATTTGCCTTTCTTTTCTACTTGGAATATCATAGGTAAATATATCTGATTGACCTTTTCTGATGGCGCTAACCGCCAATGTACGGCCATTATCGCTGTAATCAAAACCCGTGATTTTATCAAACTTAAAAAATTGTGAAACTTCTTTAGTTTTATTGGTTAAATCTAATGTTTTTAGCAACAATTTTCCTTTCTTTTCATAAACCATGGCTACTTTATCTCCACCTTGTTGCCATGCAATAATTGGAAAACTATAATCGTATTCTAACTGATAATATTTCAATCCGCCCTTCAAAATTTTCTTTAATTTATTGGTTTTGGTATTCAATAACCAAACTTTATACTTACCATTTTTATTGCTTGTAAAACTTACATAATTCCCTTTGCTCGAAACCTTCATTTGGGATTGAATATATTGGGCCACTCTGCGTTTTATTTTCAGGTCAACCAAAGGCATATTTCGTCCTACATCTTCACGGTTATACATTTTTTGATAGTACTCAAACCAATCTTTTTGAATTTGTTTGAACGTTTTATCATTGCACACATAACTCAAAGCACTTTCGTAATTTCTGGTAATACGAACGGCATAAATTACTTGCTTAATTACTTCTTCAGGGCGTTCATTATTATCTATTAAATATTTCCAAATACTGTGGCCTGCAAACACAGCATCTTTCTGGTTTAACCGATTAAATTTCTTGAACTTTTTAGTTAAAATTCCATCCTTCATTCTGTTATCCATATCAGCATCCCAATCCTTGCTAATATAAGCAGTTAAGCCATGTAAGAACCATTCTGGTAAATTCAATAAAGCAGCATTTTGAATGCGTTCTTGTAAACTTCCACCGTATAAAATTTCATTGATTAAAACCATGGCAATTCCTTCATTTAATTGCCTTGCAAAATCGGCATGATCACCATTAAAATACACGTAAATTTTATTGCTATTTACTTGCGTATATCCACCAGTATTTTGCGCCAAATCTTCCAACCCAAAATTACTTTGTTTTAAATCCGACAAAGTATTGAAACAAATAATTTCTACTCGTCCGCTTAGCGGATGTTCTAATTTTTCTTCTAATACTGAAAGTTTTTCGTTTACATATTTTAAACTAAAAGTAGCCAATTCACGGCCACCACTGTAGTAATACGCATCAAAGTTTTCAATGCGCAAATAGTTCCAATCAAACGGCCCATATTGAACCCTGTTTTGACCAAAAGGAGTATTTATTCCTTGGCTAAATAACGAATTATTTAAACCAAAAAATAACATAATTAAAAGGTATTTTATTGAACGCATGCAGCTTTTTTACAAACACCAAAATTAAACGCAATTTTATAAATACAAAGTAATATTATTATAAAGTTTGCTAATTGATGTTGTTTTCTTGTAATTTGCGTAATAACAAAAAAGTTTAAATTTTTTATGCAAACAAAAATTGAGTCTTACACAAAAAATAAAACCCATGTTTTTGGTATTCTAATCGCAGTATTTTTTTTAACTTTACTTTCTTTTTATCCAAGCATAAATAATGGTTTTACTAATTGGGACGATAATAAATACGTTACCGAAAACAAAGGGTTAGCACAAAATAAAATGACTGATTATTTTTTAAAAGATAAATTTGTTGCAAGTAATTTTCACCCCCTAACCATGATTTCTTTGACAATTGATTATTCCTTTGCCAAACTAAATCCAAAACAATACCATATAGTTAATTTAGTATTTCATTTATTGAATGTAATTTTGGTATTTGCATTCATTTATTTGCTTACAGGTTTTTGGCAAAGTGCTAGTTTGGTTGCATTATTATTTGGAATTCACCCCATGCATGTTGAATCAGTAGCATGGATTTCTGAACGGAAAGATGTACTTTATACTTTCTTTTATTTTTCATCACTCCTAACCTATACATATTATACTAAGCTTAAGTCTTATTCCCGTATATATATATATATATTGACAATTTTTTTATTTCTACTTTCACTCTTAAGTAAAGCACAAGCAGTAACTTTACCTCTCATATTATTTATTATCGATTATTATTTAAAAAGAAAATACAGTTGGAAAGCATTATTTGAAAAGTTACCTTTTATTATTCTTTCTATTACTTTTGGTATCATTGCTATTTATGCCCAACAAACCAATGCTAGAGCTATGGTTCATAACGATACTTTTATAAATAATATATTTTATGCTTCATATGGTTTGTTAAGTTATGTTTTTAAATTATTTTTTCCATTTAACTTATCCTGCATTTATAATTATCCTTTAAAGGAAAATGGAATATTACCATTACAATTTTATATAGCACCATTTTTAGTAATTGGTTTGTTTGTTTGGATATATTTTAAATGGCGCAATAATAAAAATATAGTTTTTGGTGCTTTGTTCTTTTTATTAAATATAGCACCACTTTTGCAATTTATTAAAGTAGGTAATTCCATCATCTCCGATAGATATTCTTATGTTTCTTATGTTGGATTATTCTTTATTTTAGGAAATATTTTCATGTTAGCAATTAATAACTTAAACAAAAAAAATAAAACCAATAATTCAAAAAGTTTTTTAAAATATAGTGGTCTTATAGTAACTTTTTTTATGGTTATTTTAGTAATATTTTCCTTTGCTAGTAATCAACGTTGCAAGGTTTGGAAAAACAGCGAAACTTTATGGAATAATGTAATTGAAAATTACCCCGATGTTGCCATTTCATATAATAACTTAGCAGCCATATACATTGATAATGCCGAAAAAAACATTGTAAACAATAATTCAAATTTTGCACAAACATTGCTTCAAAAATCTATATCTCTTTGTGAAAAAGCCACTCAATTAGAACCAGGAAACGCAAGCGCATACAATAACCTTGGTGCGGCATATTTTAAATTAGGTAAATATGATAACGCCATCATTAACTATCAAAAAACAATATCATTAAATCCAATACAAAACTCAGCTTGGATTGGAATTTCTATGTCAAAAGAATTTTTAGGTAAACACGATTCCGCATTGATTTTTATAAATAAAGCAATTTCTCTTTCACCCACAAATGCTGATTTGTATTTTACAAGGGGAAATATTTACAGTTATCAATTATTGTTTGCAAAAGCAATTCCAGATTACAATAAAGTAATAGTACAAAATCCTACAAATTTAGGAGTTTATAATAATTTAGCCAGTTGCTATAATCAGGTAGAAAAATATGATTCGGCAATCATACTTTATAACAAATGTTTGGAATTAAATCAAGAAGTATGGAAAGCATACATTGGTAAAGGAATTGCACTTTTTGGTTTGAAAAATTATAAAGAATCAATAAAAAATTTAGACCTTGGAATCAGTTTAAATAACAATGATCCTTATCCTTTTTTCATTCGCTCAAAAGCATATTTAGAATTAAACAATAAAGCAGCTGCGCTTAAAGATGCAATGGAAGCAAAAAGATTAGGAATGACAATACCAGAAGATTATTTAAAACAAATAATTTAGGATTTGAGCTGTGGTAATTATAATTTAACTTTCATGTATGTATAATTTAATTATTTTTGTTATTCAATAATTAACTTAAAAAATGAAAAAAATTATTTTATTAGGAGTAAGTCTAATTGGATTAGCATTCTCTTCCCGAGTTTTTGCTCAGCATGATCTTGACATTGTGAACAACACTAGTTGTTCATTTACAGTAAATGCTACGCAATATGATCCTCCAGCAAATTGCAATTCAACCTCAAATCAATCGACAACAATTGCTGCTAGTAGTTCTGTTACATTTGTCTCTATTATCCCCACAGATTATGTTTTAAAATGTACTGTTAGCAATACCTGCGATGCTGGAACACCTGTTAGCGATTTTACAATGTGTAGTGGTCCTTTTAATTTAACAACAACTTTAAATACATCTTCTTGTTGCCCTGCAAATGTAAATGTTACTTTTACGGGTCCTACTGCCACTGCAAATGCAATTGTTACAATAAATTAATGTTATTTGTAATGTTTTAGATAATCCATCTAATTTAGAATTAGATGGATTATTTTTTGAAATTGATTTGTGTGAACACAAATTGTAAATCAAATTCATTTCCATTTCCTAAATAAATCAACCAAATATCAACACCCTTTTTAGTGTCTAATAAAATGCTCACATTGCACCCAATTAATTGAAACAAAATGAGCAAAATTTTAATTATTGACGATGAAAAAGCCATTCGCAATACCCTACGCGAAATATTAGAATATGAAAGCTACCAAGTAGACGAAGCAGCTAATGGTGAAGAGGGTTTAGAGAAACTTGAAGTTGGTGAATATGCTGCCGTTTTATGCGATATAAAAATGCCAAAAATGGATGGCATTGAAGTATTAACCCGTGCACAAGAAATAGATGATGACATTCCTTTTATTATGATTTCAGGAAATGGAACCATTGAAACTGCTGTAGAAGCAACCAAAAAAGGTGCGTATGATTTTATTTCAAAACCACCTGATTTGAATCGTTTGTTGATTACGCTTCGCAATGCTATTGATAAAAAATCGTTAACGGTTGAAACAAAAGTTTTACGCAGAAAAGTTACCAAAACCCGCGAAATGATTGGCGATAGCCCAGCTATTCAAAACATTATGAGCACCATTGATAAAGTGGCTCCCACCGATGCAAGGGTTTTAGTTACTGGCGAAAATGGTACAGGAAAAGAATTGGTAGCACTTTGGTTACACGAAAAAAGTAACAGAAACAAAAACCAATTGGTAGAAGTTAATTGCGCAGCCATACCTACCGATTTAATAGAATCAGAATTATTTGGCCATGAAAAAGGTGCTTTTACTTCAGCCATCAAACAACGCATTGGAAAATTTGAACAAGCCAATGGTGGAACTTTATTTTTAGACGAAATAGGCGACATGAGTTTAGCCGCTCAAGCCAAAGTTTTACGTGCTTTGCAAGAAGGAAAAATTACCCGAGTGGGTGGCGACAAAGACATTGAAGTAGATGTACGAGTAGTAGCTGCAACCAATAAAAATTTATTGCAAGAAATAGAAAAA
>CANGGG010000094.1 GCA_947453415.1 Bacteroidota bacterium
ATTTAGCAGAGTGTATATTTAAATCTTGAGGAACTAAATATGAATCGAAAGAATCAACTTGTATAATATCAGGAGCATATTTTACATACTTTTCGACATAATCATTTACAATTTCTAATTTGAAATCTTTTCTGAAAATATGACCAAATTCTATCACCATGAAAGAATTACATATTTTTATAACTTCGTTGATATTATGACTTACAATAATTATAGTTTTTTTAGCATTAATTATTCTTTTAAGTATAATTTCACATTTTAAATTAAACTCAGCATCGCCAACACTCATCACCTCATCAAATAAATATATATCAAATTCTAGGTGTGCTAAAATGCTAAATGCTAAACGTAAATACATTCCGTTAGAATATGTTTTTACTGGCTCTTCTATAAAATTACCAATTCCACTAAATTCAACAATGTCTTCATATTTTTTTTGAATTTCTTTATAGGAAAAACCAAGTAATTGCCCATTTAAAAAAATATTTTCTCTCCCACTTAACTCTTGATGAAAACCCGCACCGATATCTAAAATACTTGCAACTCTACCAGATATTTCTACCGAACCATTGGTTGGTTTTGTTACACCCGATAAAATTTTCAAAAGTGTACTTTTGCCGCTTCCATTAGGACCAATAATTCCAACTGCTTCCCCTTTTTTAATTTCAAAAGAAACATCCTGAAGTGCCCAATGTTCATGCGTAAAACTACCTTCAACATCTTTTATAGGATGTTTAAGTATATATTTTTTTGACAGATTTTTAACCTGAATTGCAATATCTTTACTCATACGTAATCGCTAAACTCACTTTCTTTTTGATTATAAAAGTACATTCCAATTATACATAAAATCATTACCAAAATAAAGTTAATTATCCAAATAAAATCAAATGAGCCATAATTAAAAAGTGTCCAACGCCAAAAGTCTACCACATTTGCCATCGGATTTAAATTCATAACAAATGAAAAACGTTTGGGAAGCAAATTATGAGTAAAAAATACTGGTGTAAGCCATATTCCAAAAGTAACTATATAGGGTAATAAGTGAAACAAATCGCGTTTTTTATAAGCAAATATAGCTATTAAAAAAACAGGGAAAAGTCCACAAAGTGTATTGAATAAAATAGCAACTGGAAAAAAAACTATATGCCAAGAAATAGGAATATTGTAATATATAAGCAATGGTATAAATAAAAGTAAACTTAAAACTAATTCAACTAAGGCTGTTACCACTTTAGAAAAAGGTAGAATGCTTTTTGGGAAATAAATTTTTTTTATTGTGTTTCCCGCATCTTGAATACTTGAGGAACCTTGATAAATAATATAGGAAAAAAAATTCCATCCTATCAATCCACTCAAAACATAGATAGGAAAAGGCAGTTCATCAGATTGCCAATTTAAAACTCGACCAAAAAAGAAACTGTAAATAGCTAATGCAGTAAGAGGCTGAAGTATTGTCCATGTTATGCCAAGCATAGTTTGAGCATATTTTACTTTGATATCACGTTGTGCAAAAACCCATATTAGATTTTTATAATCCCATATTTTTTTAAAATACTCTAAAAAAGTATCAGGTTTAGGACTAATAACTAATATTTTGTTTGTTTTGTTATTTCTCATTTGCAAAATAATAATTAATCTTTTTAGTATTTTGAATTAAATTATTGATGTTTACTTTGAATGTAATCAAACACCAATTTTATAGCAATTTGTTTTGTATGTTTCATTTTAGTAACATACAAAATTTACTTGAAAATTTAGCGCTATCATATTTTTTTATTTAACAATTCATAATCAGAAAACAAATATTCAATGTTTTTTGTATAATTGAAGGAATTATAAATATTGTTAAATAATATTTTTTTCATTGGTAAAAATAGCACATATAATCAATCCGGTAAAAGTAAAAGAAAGTTCTGACTTATACAACGCACAACCTATTACTTTTGAAAGTATGGTTGTGGCAAGTAAATATGCTGAAAATTTCAACCAAATAACACTTTATAGCACCCAATTTGAGGAAGATAAGGAAATTATTCCTTCCGATTTTAAAATACTATCTAATTTAACAAAATCAATTTTAGATATAAACCCAAAATACAAGGGTAAAAAACTTCCTTTTATAAAAGATATTTTCAAAAAATTCAATGAAATAGATGATGCAGATTACTTTATTTATACCAATGTTGATATTGCGCTTATGCCCTATTTTTACGATGTAGTTATTGATTATATCAAAGTAGGTCATGATGCCATTATCATCAATAGACGAAGGCTTAGTAAACATTATTCGTCACCAAATGAATTGCAATTCATGTACGCAGATTTGGGCAAATCACACCCTGGATTTGACTGCTTTATATTTAAAAAAGAATTACTTAACAAATTTGTTTTAGGAAATATTTGTGTGGGAGTTCCTTTCTTGGAAACCACATTGGTTCATAATTTGGTGGCATTTGCTAATAATCCATTGTTTGTAACTGACAAACACCTCACTTTTCATATTGGAATGGAGGTTATTCCAAAATTTCACAAACCCTATTATTTGCATAATCGAGTAGATTTTTTCAAAAATATTTATCCAAAACTTAAACCATTTTTCACACTACAAAAATTCCCTTATGCAGCATTGCCCATTTACAAAAGAGCAATCAAATGGATGCTTAATCCGAGTATTTTCACACTAAATTATATTGATTTAGAAAGAAAAAATATTTTCGAAAAAACTAAAACGGTACTCAACGAAATTCGTTGGAGGATTTTACAACGGTAACAATAAAAGTTTTTGAAAAACAGGTTTTTTCAACTCATAAGTTTCATTAGTCATTACATAGTAATTAAATTGTTCATCTAATTTCTCAAAAAACTCAAATCCTAAAAATCCATTATAATCTATTGCAGTTTTATTGCTTGAATTTACTTTGGCTTTTAGTTTTTTAAGTTGAAGTTTTTCAAATGCAAACGATAATAAAAGAGATGAAGCGTATAATGCAACACCTGTTCCCACAAAATCTTTTTCACCAATAAAAAGGCCTACTTCGGCAGTTTTTTCCAGCTCATTTATTTTGTTTATGTGAATTAAACCAGCATCTTTTTCATTGGCTTTTACCATAAAATAATAACAATTTTCTTTTTGAAGTTCGTTAAACCATTTTATTTGTTCATCTTTTGAAATAATAGCTTGGTACTGCATATTAGCAAGTATTTCAGGTGAATTACGCCAGTTTCTAACTAGCTCAATTTTATTTTCACTAAGTAACTCTAAAACGATATTGTTATATACAAACATTAGCAAACTTCCGAAATAATTATACTGTCTAAACCTTGTTTTGAAACCCAAATTCTACGAATATACTCTCCAATTATTCCTAAAGAAAACAAGATTAAACCTGTGGTAAAAAAGATGGTTACAATTAATGAAGTAAATCCAATTTCTAATCCAAAAACTAGTTTTTGATAAATATAGGAACAACCCGTTATAAAGAACACAAACGACATTAATAAACCAAATCTACTAATTAGTTTTAATGGCAAAGATGAATGTAAAACCACTATTGAAATGGCCATTTTCATGAGTTTCCAATTAGAATACCTAGATGTTCCACTTTGGCTTTTGGCATGGTAAACAGGGCAAGTTCCTACTTTTGAAGCACCCATTAACAAATAATCATCTATAAAATATACTTTGTTTGATTTGTTTTTAAGAACGCTAATAGCCGAGCTTTTCATTAACCTATAAGAAGTAACCATTTTATAGTCTCTACCATCTAATTTTAAAATTTTTTGTAAAATTTTAGTTCCTAAATTTCTAATAAAATGATGCTCTTTGGTTTCAAAATTTCCATATACCAAATCGCAATTATTTTGAATCATATACTCGTACATGTTTTCAATGTCTGACGGATCATGTTGAAGATCATCGTCAATAGTTGCAATCAATTTATTAGTTGTGTAAGAAAATCCTATTGCGGTAGCAGTATGTTGGCCATAATTTTTTGCAAGTTTAATGGTTTGATATTTAAATTTAGCAGTAATTAAGTGCTCTTTTAACACATTATAAGTGTTATCTTGGCTTCCGTCATCCACAAAAATAACATGTAAATTAAGCACACTTTTTTCTGCCCAATGATTTATTTTTTCAATAAGTGGGCCAATGGAATATGAAGAATTATAAACTGGTATGACGATGTCTAGCTCTTTCATGTTTCAATAATAGACAAATGAATACTATTGTTCAAATAAATTAGTGCGGAGGCAACCGAAAAACCAACTCCAAACCCTGAAAACAATACCCAATTTGGAGTTTCACTGTCCCAATTTTTACAAAGCGTTAATGGTATACTTGCAGACGATGTGTTTCCATATTCGTGTAATGTACTTGGAGTTTTGGTTTCAGGCAATAAAAGTTTTTTGCGGATGGCTTCATTGATTAATTTATTTGCCTGATGTAAAATAAACATATTGGGTAAATCAATGTTTTTATCTGCAAATGTCAATAAGTTTAATATGTTATTAGGAACCATGGTAAGGCTATAATTAAAAACATCTATTCCATTAAGCTTCATAAAATTGCCTTCTTTATAAATTGCTTTTTGCCCCGAACCATTAGTTTCTAAATTAAAATATGAAAATGTTTCGGTATTATTTGAAACCGCTGTTACCGATGCCGCATCAGAAAATATTGGCTTAGTTGTTTGATCGTTTTCTTGTATTAATTGGGTAGAAATATCACCACAACATAAAATTGCTCTTGCATTTATTTTATTTAATGAACTCAATAATGCACTCAAAGTATGTAAACTATATACAAAACCTGAACAGCCAAGGTTGATATCATAACACATGGTATTATTTGAAAAACCTAAATCGCCATGAATTTGACAAGATATAGCTGGAATGGAGACGTTAGGTGTTTGAGTTACACATATCAAAATATCAATGCTTTCTTTTTCCCATGGAAGGTTGGCAAGCAAATTTGTAATTCCTTTTATAAAAAGGTTTTTTATGTTTGAATTTTCCTCATTAACAACTCGCCTAAACCGAATTCCTGTATGATGAATGAGTGCTTCTTTGTCTGTTTGACTCAAATGAGTCAATAATAAATTATCATTTATATTAGCCGGAACTAAGGATACAATGCCTTCTATATTTACACCGCTAGTTTTAGATAGCGCCATTTGATTTAGAACTTATTAGGTTATAAATATCGTTCAATGTTTTTAAATCTGCTAGTTCTAAGGAAGAAATTAGAACATTAGTTTCTTCATTTATTCTTGAAATATAAACCAATGCATTTAAAGAGCTCCATGTTGAAAGACCTCTGAATTCATCGTTTAACGAAATTTTATCAAAAGGAATTAA
>CANGGG010000095.1 GCA_947453415.1 Bacteroidota bacterium
GATTATCAGTTTTCATCAGCTAAATTCTATTTTGGTTTAAAAGCAGAATTTGACTTTATTGTGCATTATAATGACTTTATTTGAAATAAAAAGTGGATTGGTGAGGACACCAACCACGGACAAAATATTCCGCACTTCGTACTTTTTTTAAAACCTTACATTTTAAAAGGTAGATTCTTCATTCCCATTCCACCGCCAGGCATTTTGTTCATGGTACGCATCATTTTGCGCATTTCTTCAAATTGCTTTAGCAGTTGATTTACTTGTTGAATATCGGTTCCGCTGCCCATGGCAACACGTTTTCTGCGGTTTCCGTTCAGTATATCTGGAGTTTTGCGTTCAGCAGGAGTCATAGAATTAATAATGGCTTCAATTCCTTTAAAAGCATCGTCACTGATATCAATGTCTTTAATGGCTTTGCTCACGCCAGGAATCATGGCCATTAAATCTTTTAAATTACCCATTTTCTTAATTTGTTGAATTTGGGTATAAAAATCTTCAAAGGTAAATTGGTCTTTAAGTAATTTTTTGTGAATTTTAGCTGCTTCTTCATCGTTGAAAACAGATTGGGCGCGTTCTACTAAAGTAACAATATCGCCCATTCCCAAAATACGTTGTGCCATCCTATCGGGATGAAAAACGTCAAGGGCATCCATTTTTTCGCCCATACCCACAAACTTAATGGGTTTTTGAACAACAGTTTTTATAGAAAGAGCAGCACCACCACGGGTGTCACCATCTAATTTGGTAAGAATTACACCTGTAAAATCCAATACATCGTTAAAGGCTTTTGCTGTATTTACAGCATCTTGACCAGTCATTGAATCTACTACAAAAAGAATTTCTTGTGGCTTTACTTTGGATTTTATATTTCCAATTTCAGCCATCATTTCTTCGTCAATACTCAAACGACCGGCAGTATCTATAATCAGTATTTTATGATTGCCAGCAATGGCAGCCTTCACTGCATTTTCAGCTATTTGAACTGGATTTTTATTTTCCATTTCAAAGTAAACAGGCACTTCTATTTGTTCGCCTAAAACAATTAATTGCTGAATAGCAGCCGGACGATATACATCGGCAGCAGCCATCATGACGCTTTTACCTTGTTTTTTAAAGTAGTTTGCTAGCTTAGCAGAATGCGTAGTTTTTCCACTTCCTTGCAAACCTGCCATTAGTATAATAGCCGGATTACCGGTAGTGTTTATGTTTTCGGTTTTTCCGCCTAATAATTCTGTTAACTCATCGTTTACTATTTTTACTAATAATTGTCCTGGACTTAAACTTGTTAATACGTTTTGTCCTAAGGCTTTTTCTTTAACGGTATCAGTAAATTGCTTTGCTATTTTATAGTTTACATCGGCATCAATTAAGGCTTTACGAATTTCTTTAACTGTTTCAGCTATGTTAATTTCCGATATTTTACCTTGACCTTTTAGGGTTTTAAATGCTTTTTCTAACTTACTACTTAAACTTTCAAACATATGAGTACGGTGTTTTTTTTGCAGGGCAAATATAGAATTTCAACCGTGATTTTTAGCATAAAAAATTTAACAAAATACAGGTGGTTTATTTGTTGATTTGTTGATTTATTGATTTATTGATTTATTGATTTAGGGATTTGTTGATTTAGAGATTTGTTGATTTAAAGATTTATTGATTTAGAGATTTGTTGATTTAGAGATTTAGAGATTTGTTGATTTAGAGATTTGTTGATTTGTTGATTTAGAGATTTGTTGATTTAGGGATTTATTGATTTATTGATTTATTGATTTAGGGATTTGTTGATTTAGAGATTTAGAGATTTGTTGATTTAGAGATTTGTTGATTTGTTGATTTAAAGATTTAGAGATTTAAAGATTTAGGGATTTATTGATTTAGAGATTTGTTGATTGAAACCTACATTTATAATTGCTTGAGGTACTAGTTTATTGAGCCTCGTAGAGGTGAAACTATTGTAAAAATATAAAAGCTAAAACTATCAAAGTCTCTCAGAGACGCAACTTTTTGTAAAACTACAAAAACAACCAATCAAAGTCGGCAGAAGGTCCCAAACGCAGGGTTGGTAAAGGTATTTTTATGTAGTTTAAAGTTCTTGCTAAAATGATTTGTCCACCGGTTTTTTGCGGAATTATTTTACGCCAATCAATGTCGAGTGACAAGTAATATTCATAATTACCCAATCCTTTAAACGAGTCTTCGTTATAGCCTAAATAATAATTGTTAAGTGTATTATCTACACCAAAACCACCCGCAATGCATAAGAAATCGGGCCATAGTTTTTCAGCTTTTGAGCCCTTGGGTAACCAATCATTAACAGATAAAGTAAGCCAGTAAGTTTGGTTCATGTAATCATCAATCCAATCTGCTTTACCCTCTCGTTTTACATTGTAAAAGAACCTATCGTGTTGGTAATAACTAAACTTATAATTAATGGCTTTTAGTTTAGGAAATTTATATTTTAAATAAGGAATGGCACTACCAAAAGTTCCCGCGGCTAAGTCGCCAACACTAAAACCATAAGTAGGAGCAAAGCCATCTTTTAGTTCTATGAACGAATGCATGGCAGTACCTAAAAGAAAAGAATATAAATACGATTGATTGTCGTTCATACCCGTCCATTTTAGGGCATCGTGAACCAATTCTGCCGTAATTAATCCTCCCATTACATGCGCACATTTGTCTAGGTTTTTGGCATATTTGTAATCGGGACCGTTGTCAAAATGGAATGATTTTTCACTGTTTTTCCACCATGCATTTTGAACATAAATATAGGAAGCACCCAATGTTAAGGAAGAAGCACCTATTACTAAAGCAAGCTTTTTTTTATCTGCTTTTTGTTCAATAACTTGGTTTGAATCAATTTGATTATTTACTTGTGCTAAACCATTTTGGCTAAATGAAAATACAACTATTAAACTACATAAAAACCTTGCTATTGTATTTTTCATTGGAGGTAAATGATATAATTATATTGGGAAAGTAAATTGCTTGATCAACTAAAATACTTCAATAGCAATTTTTCTGGTAGTTTCAGCCAATCCCATGGTATAGTAATGTAATACCGGTGTTCCAGCTGCTTTTAACTCCTTCGATTGTTGTATGGCCCATTCAATTCCAACTTCTTTTACCGCTTTGTCGTCTTTACATTTTTCTATTTCATTGGTTAATATTTCAGGAATATCAATATGGAATATTTTAGGCAAAACACTCAATTGCTTTTTAGTAGTTATGGGTTTAATACCGGGAATAATTGGTACATTTATTCCCATTGCTTTTACTGCATCTACAAAATCTAAAAACTTTTTATTGTCAAAAAACATTTGGGTAACAATGTATTCTGCGCCAGCATCTATTTTGGCTTTTAACCATTTTAAATCGCTCGACATATTAGGTGATTCATAATGTTTTTCAGGATAACCGCTTACCGATATACAGAAATTTGATTGACTGGCATTTTCCAAATCTGGATCTAGGTAAATGCCGTTATTCATGTTTTTTACTTGTGTTAATAATTCTATGGATGATTTATTACCATCGGGTTCAGGAACAAAATTTGGTTCATTTTTAACATTGTCGCCACGTAAAACCAACACATTATCTACTCCCAAAAAGCTTAATTCTATTAAAGCATTTTCGGTTTCTTCTTTACTAAATCCACCACAAATTAAATGGGGTACAGTATCTATTTTGTAATGGTTCATTAAAGCTGCGCAAATAGCTACAGTTCCTGGACGTTTGCGGGTATATACTTTATCAAAACTACCATCTATTCGCTTGCGCAACACAAACTCCTCACGGTGATAAGTTACATCAATAAATGCTGGTTTAAATTCTATCAATGGATCTATTCCATTGTAAACAGAGTTAATATCTTTTCCTTTTAAAGGTGGCAAAATTTCTATTGAAAATAATGTTTCTTTAGCATTTGAAATTATATCGGTAACTTTCATTGTTTATGTTTTTGTAGTATTAGATGTTTGGTGCAATTATAATATAAATTTTGGATTTTGAATGTTGAATGTTGAATTGAGCGCTGAGAGATGGGAGATGAGCACTGAGAGTTGAGCACTGAGTACTGGGAGATGAGAATTGGGAGATGGGAGATGGGAGATGGGAAAGTATGAAGTGTTAAGTGTTAAGTATGAAGTATGAAGTATGAATGATGAAGGCTAAACCATTTAGTCAGTTCGAGCGGAGAAACAGTCAGTTCGAGCGGAGTCGAGAACAGGTTTGTTTGCTTACTAAGGATTTGTGCTGGAAATACTTTGTCAAAGTTTTTTTACTTTGACAAAGTTTACTATTTGGAAAAGATGAATTAGCCCACACCTAATTATTAGCCCGTGTCGGAGACACTAAATTCATTATAAATCCTTAGAGCACTGCGCTAACTCTACGGATAGTTGTGAGATGAGCACTGAGAGATGGGAAAGTATGAAGTATGAATGATGAAGGTTAAACCAACAAGTCAGTTCGAGCGGAGTCGAGAACAGGTTTGTTTGCTTACCAAGGATTTGTGCTGGAAATACTTTGTCAAAGTTTTTTTACTTTGACAAAGTTTACTATTTGGAAAAGATGAATTAGCCCACACCTAATTATTAGCCCGTGTCGGAGACACTACATTCATTATAAATCCGTAGAGCACTGCGCTAACTCTACGGATAGTTGCACAAAATTGTGCTTTAAAAAATTATTTTTTAGTTGCAACTTTTTTAGCAGTTGACACTTTTTTAGTTGGTGCTACTTTTGGTTTATTTACCTTAGTTGTTTGTGCTTTTACAATAATAGGTTTTGCCACTTCTACCTTAGGTTCCACTTCTTTTGTTGCTTTAACTTTAACAGCCTTAGCTTCTTTTACTTTTTTTACTTTGGCTTTTTTAATTTTTATTTTATTGGCTTTCATTGAAATTGTTACCATGTTGGATAATTGTGTTCCTCCGTTTATTCCAATAACTGACTCCAAGTTCCAAATGATTAAATCTGTTTTTAGTTTTTCCTTAGCTTCTAAAATGGCATTGGCTATTGCTTCATCAATACTTCCGTTGGTACTTGTACCTTCAAATGTTCCTTTTTTCATGTTGTTGTTTTTTAAGTTTTGCAAATGTATGGGATATATGATTACATCAGTAATTTTCAATCAGAAATCATGTTATTAAATGAGAGATGAGCACTGAGCACTGAATTATGAATGAAGAAGTATGAAGTATGAATTATGAATGAAGAAAAATTAAAATGCCAGAAGCTAGTTGCCAGAGGCTAGAGGCAAAAAGTATGAAATGGGAGTTGAGCACTGAGAGATGGGAGATGAGCACTGAGATGGGAGAAGTGAGGAC
>CANGGG010000096.1 GCA_947453415.1 Bacteroidota bacterium
AAACCAATAAAGCTTCCTATTTCTATCATGTCGGGTAACATTCGGTGAGTGCAGCCACCCAAACTATTTACGCCTTCAATTACTAATAAATTAGAACCAACACCAGTAATTTTTGCACCCATGCTATTTAGCATTTTGCAAAGCTGTTGCAAATAAGGTTCGCATGCAGCGTTATAAATGGTAGTTTTACCTTTGGATAATACTGCAGCCATTAAAATATTGGCAGTTCCAGTAACAGATGCTTCATCCAAAACCATGTAGTTTCCTTGTAAGTTTTTTGCATCAATGCTATAAAACTTTTCATCGTGGTTATAATCAAAACGAGCGCCCAAAGCTTCAAATCCACGGAAGTGAGTGTCTAAATGTCTTCGACCAATTTTATCGCCACCAGGTTCAGGAATAAATGCTTTTCCAAATCGACCTAAAAGCGGTCCAATAATCATCACAGAACCACGTAAACTTGCGCCTTTCTTTTTAAATTCATCACTTAAAAGATATTCTAAATTTACATTTTTGGCAATGAAAGAATAAGTATCCTCATTTATTTTTTCAACTACCACGCCCATATCGGCCAGGAGTTCTATTAATTTTATTACATCTCTAATATTGGGAATATTTTCAATGATTACTTTTTCTTCCGTAATAAGCACCGCACTTATAATTTGCAATGCTTCGTTTTTAGCTCCTTGCGGAATTAATTCACCTCTTAATTGGTTTCCACCTTTTACTTTAAATGATGCCATTTTTATATAATTATTACTGCGAAATTATATTTTTAAATGACTTTTTATTTAAAATTTTTACCACATCTGACAACAATTAGACAATTGTACTGCCCAAAATAATATCTTCTACAATGATATGTTTTTCAGTAACTTTATAAACTACAATCCATCTTTTTTCAAATGTTGCGCATCTTAAATTGTTTTTTGATAAAATATAATCTCTACAAATTGCATATGCAAAAGAATTTTTCTGTAAATCTAGCATAAAATCAATTAGTCTTTGTGCATAATTTATTGCAGTTAGAGGCATTTTATAAGTAGTAACAATAAAGTCGGTAATTTCCTCAACTTAATTGTTAGCTCTGTATTTAACCAATAATTCTCTCATTGATTTTTTAACTTATTTTCCAAAGTAGATAATAAAATATTTGTAAAACTTTTGAAAGGAACTGTATCTACCAAATCATGATCATCAATTACCTCAATACCAACTTCTGATTTTGATAATGCCTTCAACAAATCGATTATACTTTTACCAGTTTCGGTAGAATCATCTATTTCAACAAAGTGTTTCATATTTTTTATTTTAAACAAAAATACAATTTTTATATTCAAATAATTGTTTTCGTTTTAATATTTTCATCTTTTACTAGAAGCTAGTTGCTATCCAGAATTCTATAACAAAGGTTTCAACTAAAGTTATGATTTTTTTTCTTGTAAATATTGATAAACATTAAAGCTCCGTAGGAACGAAACTATTGAAGCAACGGTCCCGATTTCTATCGGGATTAACCCGTTGAAATAAATAACCCTATCTTTTACATGAAAACCTGAAAATCTTTGCGAAAGCCTCTGGATTTCGCAAAGATTTTCAGGTTTTCGTTATGTTTGTTTTTACATTTTACCACCAGTTTCACTGGTGGCTATTGATATTAAACTCTTTCAGAGTTTTACTTAAGTTGTAGCCCATGTGATAGCCGTTAGCTGCCCTTTCAAAAATATTCCAAAATCTTCTGAACTTTTTGAGTAATTTTGTGTTGGTTTTTATATAAATGAGTCACACAAATAACAAGGAAATTATCATTAAAGGCGCTCGTGCACACAATCTTAAAAATATTGATGTAAACATTAAGCGAAATAAATTAACAGTAGTTACAGGAGTTTCAGGTTCGGGTAAGTCGAGTTTGGTTTTTGATACGCTTTACGCTGAAGGACAACGCAGGTACGTAGAAAGTTTATCGGCTTACGCCAGGCAGTTTTTGGGTAAAATGAATAAACCTGATGTAGATTATATTCATGGTATTTCGCCTTCCATTGCCATTGAACAGAAAGTTAATACCCGAAATGCGCGATCAACAGTTGCTACTTCTACCGAAATTTACGATTATTTAAAATTGTTTTTTGCAAGAACTGGCGTAACATTTTCGCCTATTAGTGGAAATATGGTAAAACGTCATTCCATTGACGATGTGGTGCAACATATTTTAGCATTGCCCCAAAACACCAAAGCCTATTTATTGGTAGCAATTATTGACAAGGACAATGAATTAAGAAAACAATTAGAAGTGTATTTGCAAACAGGTTTCAATCGCTTGTTTTTAAATGAAAAAATGTTGGACATTGAAGACTTTTTGAATGATGATGATTTATTTAAAAAGACCGTAAAATCAAAAACAAAATTGTTCTTAATGATTGACCGTTTTGCGGTGCAACAAAATGATGAAGACTTTTTAAACCGCATTTCTGATTCTATTCAAACTGCTTTTTTTGAGGGTTCGGGTGAATGTACTTTGCATACCATTGATGAAAACGAAAACAAAAAAGATTTTTTGTTTAACAATCGTTTTGAATTAGATGGACAAAAATTTGAAGAGCCAAGTGTCAATTTATTTAGTTTTAATAATCCTTATGGAGCTTGTAAAACTTGCGAAGGTTTGGGAAATGTAATTGGAATTGATGAAGATTTGGTAATGCCTGATAAAGGTTTATCCATTTTTGAAGATGCCATTGTGCCTTGGAAAGGGGAGAAAATGCAAGAATGGAAACATCAGTTTGTACAAATTTCTAGAAAAAATGATTTCCCAATTCACAGACCTTATTTTGAATTAAATGAATCGCAAAAAGATTTTTTATGGCATGGTGGAAAAGATTGGTTGGGATTAGATGGGTTTTTTAAAGACTTAGAAAAACAAACGTATAAAATTCAATACCGTGTAATGTTAGCTCGTTACCGTGGTAAAACTACTTGTCCTGATTGTAAAGGAACAAGATTGCGCAGCGATGCTAATTTTGTGAAATTGGTGAATGAAAACAAAACTAAACAAATTTATTATTTTCAAGGTGAAAATAAATATGCTTGTCTTTCGGTGCTTTTGTTAATGAGCATTGACGATTGTGTAGACTATTTTAAAAATTTAAAATTATCGGAAACACATCAGAAAATTGCCAATCGAATATTGGTTGAAATAAGCAATCGCTTAAACTTTTTACAAAATGTAGGTTTGGGTTATTTGTCGTTAAACCGACTTTCAAATACCTTAAGTGGTGGCGAAACGCAACGCATTAATTTGGCTACTTCATTGGGTTCAAGTTTGGTGGGTTCCTTGTATATTTTAGATGAACCAAGTATTGGTTTACATCCACGCGATACAGAAAACTTAATAAAGGTATTGCAAAAATTACGTGATATTGGTAACACTGTGGTGGTGGTAGAACATGATGAAGAAATTATGCAAACAGCCGATGAAATTATTGACATTGGTCCCTTAGCGGGAATTCATGGTGGCGAAAAAGTTTCGCAAGGAAATATTGATTTTATAAAAAATGATACCAATAGTTTAACAGGTAAATTTCTTTCTGGTGTAAAAAAAATAGAAGTGCCAAGTAAACGCAGAAAATGGAAAGATTTTATAGAAATTAAAGGAGCAAGACAACATAACTTAAAAGGCTTTGATGTGAAATTTCCATTACACGCTTTTACCGTTGTTACTGGTGTTTCGGGAAGTGGAAAAACTACTTTAATAAAAAAGATTTTATACCCAGCTATTCAAAAACATTTGGGTAATTACAGTGGCGAAAAAACAGGTGCGCACGAAAGTATCAGTGGCGATATAAAAACCATTACTCAAATAGAAATGGTGGATCAAAATCCAATTGGAAAATCGAGCAGAAGTAACCCCATTACTTATATCAAAGCTTACGATGCCATTAGGGATTTATACTCGCAATTACCCATTTCAAAAGCACGTGGATTTAAACCACAACATTTTAGTTTTAACGTAGAAGGTGGTCGCTGCGAAACTTGCCAAGGTGAAGGCGAAGTTACCATTGAAATGCAGTTCATGGCAGATATACATTTGCCTTGCGAAGATTGCCACGGGCAACGATTTAAAGAGGAAGTGTTGGACGCAAAACACAATGATAAAAACATCAGTGAATTGCTCAGCATGAGTGTGGATGAAGCCTTGGAATTTTTTTATGATGAAACAACCATTGCCAATAAAATTAGACCATTGAGCGATGTTGGTTTAGGATATATAAAACTTGGACAAAGTAGTAATACTTTAAGTGGGGGAGAAGCGCAACGTGTAAAGCTGGCTTCGTTCCTTGGTAAACGTGCAAGTTCAGAACATGTATTATTTATTTTTGATGAGCCAACTACTGGTTTACATTTTAACGATATCAATAAATTACTGACTTCATTTAACGCTTTAATTGATCAAGGGCATACCATTATAGTAATTGAACACAATATGGATGTGGCTAAGTGTGCTGATTATATTGTAGATCTTGGTCCGCAAGCTGGCGATGAAGGTGGAAACCTTGTTTTTGCTGGTTTACCCGAAGATTTAGCAAATAATAAAAAGAGTTATACTGCTCCATATTTGAAAGCGAAGTTGAAGTAATTTTAAACCTGTCAGGTTTAAAGTATAATTTTTTTTCTATATTTGATAAAATAATATTTGCAATGACGACCATTCAATTGAAAACAGAAACATATGAACAAGCTCAAAAAATTGAAGAATTATTGAGTAAAATAAACTTTG
>CANGGG010000097.1 GCA_947453415.1 Bacteroidota bacterium
CTATTTATCATACCATTGCCATGATTGCTTACGTGGTTTTTTATTTTGGAGTGGCAGAAATTTTAAAAAAAGAACAAAAATCATAGTTGTTAAAACAATTCCAATTGTTCCTTTAATAACCTAAAAGTTTTGCGGTGATAAGGCGTAATGCCAAATTTTTCGATACCTGCTCGGTGCTTTAAAGTGCCATAACCCTTGTTTTCGTTCCAAGCATAATTTGGAAATTCTTCGTGGTATTTTAACATCAATTCATCTCTGTGAGTTTTAGCCAAAATAGATGCAGCTGCAATACTTTGATACTTGGCATCGCCTTTAATGATGCATGTATGTGTTAATTTTTGGTATGGTATAAATCGGTTTCCATCAATGATTAGGTGAGCTGGTTTTATTGATAATCCATCAACTGCTTTATGCATACTTAAAAAGGAAGCTTTTAAAATATTTACTTGGTCTATTTGCTCGTTGGAATAACTAGCCACCGACCAAGCCAACGCTTTTTCTTCAATTTCAAAACGCAATTCTTCTCGCTGTTTATGCGTTAATTTTTTTGAATCGTCTAAGTATTTAATGCGTTTATTTTTATCTAAAATTACCGCTGCTGCATAAACTGGTCCGGCCAAACAACCACGACCTGCTTCATCGCAGCCAGCTTCCAAAACTTCAGTTTGATAAAATTTTATTAAGGCCATTAGTAAAGTATTTCGTCTATTAAAGCTTGAAATTCGTTTGCTGTTTTTAGTTCTTTTTTTTGCTTTGCAATTTGTAAACCCTTTTCTAAATATAAAAGCGCTTTTTCGTTTTCACTTTTTTCCATCCAAAAAACTCCCAATTGATATAAATTAGGTACATGATTTTCGTCAAGCAGAAATACTGTATTTAGTTGTTTTAGCGCATTGTCATGTTGGCTAAGTCCTTTATACTCCATTGCCAAGGCATAATTTAAAAAAATATCTTGTGGCGTTTCAGCAAGCATTTCTTGCAGTTTTTCTAATCTGTTATTTTGCATTAGGCTAAAAACATTTTTTAGGTAATTTTGCGGCTCTTTAAAAACAACAAAAATATCTTTATATGAAAATATTGGTTTGTGTAAGCAATGTGCCTGACACCACAACAAAAGTAATATTTACTGAAAACAATACCCAATTTAATACTGCGGGCGTTCAGTTTATTATTAATCCTTACGATGAATTGTCGTTAACTCGTGGTTTAGAATTAACAGAAAAATTAGGTGGAACCGTAACAGTTGTTACAGTTGGTTTGGCCGATACAGAAGCAAGTATTAGAAAAGCTTTAGCCATAGGTGCTACCGATGCAGTTAGAATAAATGCAACTCCAACTGACGCCTATTTTGTTGCAGAGCAAATAGCAGCATATGCCAAAGATCAAAACTTTGATTTAATATTTACAGGCAGAGAAAGCATTGATTACAATGGCGGACAAGTTTGTGGTTTATTAGCAGAAATGTTAGGTTTACCTTCGGTAAATGTAATTACTAGCATTGAAATAGACGGAAACACTGCAAATGTAGAACGTGACATTGATGGTGGAAGAGAAAAATTAACCGCAAGTTTGCCTTTGGTGGTTAGCGCTCAAAAAGAATTAACAGAACCAAGAATTCCAAACATGCGCGGAATTATGGCTGCAAGAACCAAACCTTTAACTGTGGTAGAACCAATAAATGCTGAAGCCACTAGTGCCTCTGTTGGTTTTGAATTACCTGCTTCAAAAGGTTCAGTAAAATTAATTTCGGTAGAAGATGCTGGAACATTGATTGGCATTTTACACAACGAAGCAAAAATAATTTAAAAAAGGGCTACTAGCAGCTGGCCTCTGGCTGCTGGCAAATAAAGTTCAAAAGGAAAATTAAGTTTAACAATTAAAACCAAATTGCTAGTGGCCAGAAGCCAGAAGCTAGCGGCAAAAAAATGAATATATTAGTATTTGCAGAACAAATTGATGGTAGCTTTAAAAAGTCAACTTTTGAAGCGGTAAGTTATGCTAGCCAAATTGCGCAAGCACATAATGGAAATGTAACTGCGGTAGTTCCAGGTAATGTTGCTGATGATAGATTAGCAGAATTAGCGCTTTATGGCGCTAACAAAATAGTAAGTGTGAAGCATGATAATTTGAATGGATTCAATGCTGAAACTTACACCAAAGTTATTTGTAACACAGCTTCGGCCGAAGGTTCAAGTATTGTAGTTATTTCAAACACTTATTCTGGTAAATCGTTGGCACCTCGTGTGGCTGCTCGTTTAAAAGCTGGAATAGCAAGTGGTGTTATTTCAATGCCAAATACAAGCGCAGGTTTTGTGGTTCGTAGAAATGTATTTTCAGGTAAAGCATTTGCTGATGTAAATTTAACAACAGCAGTAAAAGTTTTGGCCATTACGCCAAATACATTTAACACTTTAGAAAATGCGCAAGCAGTAAATATTGTGAATACAGAATCAGGTTTAGCAGATGCAGATTTTACAACAAAATCGGTTGAAATTAATCGTGTTACTGGAAAAATTCCATTAACAGAAGCAGAAATTGTAATCAGTGGTGGACGTGGTTTAAAAGGTCCAGAAAACTGGCATTTAGTTGAAGATTTAGCGAATGCTTTAGGAGCGGCAACTGCTTGTAGCAAACCTGTAAGCGATATGCATTGGAGACCACATAGTGAACACGTTGGTCAAACTGGAATTACCATTAAACCAAATTTGTACATTGCCATTGGTATTTCAGGAGCAATTCAGCATTTGGCTGGAGTAAGTTCAAGTAAAGTAATTGTGGCCATTAACAAAGATCCTGAAGCTCCTTTCTTTAAAGCAGCAGATTATGGAATAGTTGGTGATGCATTCGAAATTATGCCTAAAATTATAGAATCCGCTAAAGCTTTTAAAGCTGGTTAGTTTATAGACGATAGACGATAGACGATAGTTTTTTGCCCAAGGTTGGTATCCTTACCGACCTTAAAAAAAGTTCAATCATTTATTTGGTTGAACTTTTTTTTATGAATTAGTTATAAATAGCTGTTATTTGCGGTATAAATTACTTCCACCTATTTCTTTTTTACAAAAAAGTGTAATCTGTGAAATCTGTGGCTAAAAAATACAAACCATTGAGCAAGAGAAAATTTAAACCATACGTTTTAGAAAACATTGAAATATTAAGCGCAGGTAGCGAAGGAAAAGCCATTGCAAAGCACGAAGGACAAGTAATTTTTGTTGATTTTGCTGTTCCTGGCGATGTAGTAGATTTATTTATCCATAACAAAAAGAAAAGTTTTTGCTTTGGACGAATTCATAAAATGATAACGCCATCTGTTGAAAGAGTGGAGCCTTTTTGTGAGCATTTTGGAACTTGTGGCGGCTGTAAATGGCAGCACATGAGTTATCCAATTCAGTTAAAATATAAGCAGCAACAAGTAATTGATGCATTTGAACGTATTGGAAAATTTCCTTTTCCAACTCCTGAAAATATCATTGGTTCTGAAAAAATTACTCATTACCGTAACAAGTTAGAGTTTACTTTTACCGATAAAAAATGGTTAGAATCTTTAGACAATAAAGATGAATTAAGTGAAGCAGAACACAAAGGTTTAGGTTTTCATATTCCAGGTAAATTTGATAAAATATTAGATGTTCAAAAATGTTATTTGATGGACGATTTGCACAATCAAATCAGGAATTCAATCAAAGATTTTTGTGTAAAAAATGAATATCCATTTTTCAATGCTCGTAGTCAAGATGGGTTTATGCGCAACATGATTTTGCGTAATACCAGTTTAAATGATTGGATGTTGATTGTAATTTTCAAGGAAAATCAAGAAGATAGAATCAATGCGTTGATGGAATATTTGAAGGAAACTTTCCCGCAAATAACATCATTGCTTTATGTGGTAAATGGAAAACAAAACGACACCATATACGATTTAGATGTACAAGTTTTTGCTGGAAAACCTTTTATGGTGGAACAATTAGAAGATTTGAAATTTAATATTCAACCAAAATCTTTTTTTCAAACCAACACCGAACAAACATTTAACTTATACAACGAAGCGCGTAAAATGGCCAATATTCAAAGCCACGAAACCGTTTACGATTTATATACTGGCGTGGGTTCTATTGCTAATTTTGTGGCAAAGCAAGCATTAACAGTTGTAGGAATTGAAAGTGTAGAACAAGCCATTATTGATGCAAAAGAAAATTCAGCTATCAATCAAATTACGAATACGCATTTTTATGCGGGTGATATGAAAGATGTATTGAACGATGAACTCATTGCAAAGCATGGAAAACCTGAAGTAATTATAACAGATCCACCAAGAGCTGGAATGCACCCTGATGTAATAGAAAAAATGTTGGAATTACGTGCACCAAGAATTGTGTATGTTAGTTGTAATCCTGCTAGCCAAGCTCGCGATATAGCCATGATGCAAGAACATTATAAAGTTACCAAAGTTCAGGCCGTTGATATGTTTCCGCATACGCACCATGTGGAGTGTGTTGCATTGTTAGAGTTAATTTAAAAGAAATGGGAGATGAGAAATGAGATGTGGGAATTGGGAGATGAGAAATGAGAAATGGGAGTTGAGATGTGGGAATTGGGAGATGAGATGTGGGAATTGGGATGTGAGATGTGGGAATTGGGAGTTGAGAAATGGGAGATGAGATGTGGGAATTGGGAGTTGAGAGATGAGAAATGGGAGATGAGATGTGGGAATTGGGAGATGAGAAATGAGAAATGGGAGTTGAGATGTGAGA
>CANGGG010000098.1 GCA_947453415.1 Bacteroidota bacterium
ATCGGGCTGCAAATGTATGTATTCATTACGCCTTTCCTATTTTTATACCACCTTTTTTTTACTCTTATTTCTCCTTAGCTGATTATGAATAACTTTAATTTATTTTTTATCCCCTTTTTTTTCCTGAAAGCCAATTGTTATTCATTTATTATTGCTTTTTATAAAGCTATTTCTCTCTTTTTCTTAAATCCTTTTCTAAAACTCCCTTTTTGATTCTATCATTTTTAATATAAGGCTGTGTTTTATTGTCTTTTTATAAACTATATAATATAATATAAAATATAATAGCTAAAATATGTTTTTTAGATAGCATGAAATATAATATTATTGCTGCATACATTATATAATAATGAATAGCGAGATAATTAAAAAAAAAATAGCCATATTAGGAAGTACAGGGAGTATTGGCACACAGGCCTTAGAAATTACTAGGGAACAAAGTGATAAAATACAAATAGAGGAGTTAACTGCTAACAGTAATGCAGATTTATTAATTAAGCAGGCAATTGAGTTTAAGCCAAATCATGTAGTAATAGCAGATGAAAGTAAATATTTATATGTAAAAGATGCGTTAGAGAAGGAAGATATAAAAGTATTTGCAGGGAGTAAAGCAATTGCTGATTTGATGGAAATAACATCGGCAGATATTATATTAACTGCAATGGTTGGTTATAGTGGACTTTTGCCAACAATTAAAGCCATTGAGAATAAAAAGAAAATTGCATTAGCAAATAAAGAAACTTTAGTAGTAGCAGGTGAATTAATTACTGAATTATGCATAGAAAATAAAGTAAGTTTAATACCAGTAGATTCAGAACATTCAGCTATATTCCAATGTTTGGTAGGAGAAAGTTTAAATACTTTAGATAAAATAATATTAACTGCATCTGGCGGACCATTTAGGGGAAAGAAACGTGATGACTTATTAGCAATAACAAAGAAAGAAGCTTTAAAACATCCAAATTGGAGCATGGGAGCAAAAATTACGATTGATTCAGCTACTTTAATGAATAAAGGTTTGGAAGTTATAGAGGCGAAATGGCTTTTTGGGGTTGAAAATAATCAAATAGAAGTAGTCGTTCATCCACAATCAATAATTCATAGTATGGTGGAGTTTAATGATGGAAGTATAAAGGCCCAAATGGGATTGCCAGATATGAAGTTACCAATTCATTATGCATTTTTTTATCCAGAAAGAACAAAATCATCGTTTAAAAGAATGTCGTTTAATGAAATAAATAACTTAAGTTTTGAAGAACCAGATTTGGAAACTTTTAGAAATTTGGCATTGGCATATGAAGCAATGAAAATTGGTGGTAACAAAGCTTGTATATTAAATGCAGCAAATGAAATAGCAGTTGCCGCATTTTTGGAAGATAAAATTAAGTTTTTGCAAATAGCGGAAATAAATGAAGCCTGCATGAATAAAGTATTTTTTATACAAAAACCTAGTTTAGATGACTATATAAATACTGATAGTGAGGCAAGAAAATTTGCAAAAACTTTGATTCAATAATGTCAAATAGTTTTTTAATTTTGCGCCCCTTAAAAGTATTAATAATATTGATAACCATAAAGAAAAATAAATAAATAAAATAAATGCAAACATTCATCATGATAGCGCAAGTAATTGCGGCACTTTCGATATTAGTATTGATTCACGAATTAGGACATTTTTTAGCAGCAAAACTTTTTAAAATAAAAGTAGATAAATTCTATTTATTCTTTGATTTTTTGTTTCCAATGCCAAGTGTTTTAAATTTTGCATTATTTAAATTTAAAAAAGGTGACACTGAATATGGCTTAGGTTGGTTTCCAATGGGTGGATATGTTCAAATTAACGGAATGGTTGATGAAAATATGGGTAACCAAGATTTAACAAAACCTGCAGAACCATGGGAATTTAGAAGTAAACCAGCTTGGCAAAGAATGATTGTAATGCTTGGTGGTATTATATTTAATGTAATTTTAGGTATCATCATTTTTTCTGGAATAAAATATTATTACGGTGAAAAATTATTGTTAAATAGTTCAGTAAAAAAAGGAATTGCTCCTAGCGAATTAGCTCAAGAAATGGGCTTTAGAATGGGTGATAAAATTGAATCTATAAATGGAAATAAAATTATTCATTTAGAAGATGCCCTTAACGCTCAAATAATAATGAGCGAAAATCCAATTTATACAGTAAACAGAAATGATTCGATGGTAGATATAAAATTACCAAACGACTTTTTGAAAAGATTGACTAAAAAGACAAAAGGTGGATTTTTTACTCCAAGAATGGAATTATATGTAGAAAAAACCACTGTTGGTTCAGCTGCGGAAAAAGCTGGTTTAATGCCTAATGATAAAATTATAGGCGTTGATACAAATAGAATCAATTGTTTTGATGAATTTCAACCATTGCTTATTGCTTATGCAGGAAAAGAGACTCCAATAACCATAATTAGAAATAAAGATACTTTAAAATTAATATCGAAAATTGGAACTGATGGGAAATTGGGTTTTATACCAACAGACAAAAATTGGAAATTTGATACTATATCTTATACTTTTTTTGCATCAATTCCGGCAGGAATAAACCAGGCATATGAAACAATAGCTGGTCAAATAGCTGGTTGGGGTAAAATATTTAATGGTGACATTCCTGTTAATAAAGCTGTTCAAGGACCTATTGGGATAGCAAAATATTTTGGACCAACTTGGGATTGGATAAACTTTTGGATGCTAACCGCATTAATTTCAATGGGATTAGCGTTTATGAATTTTTTACCCATTCCTGCATTAGATGGTGGTCACGTGGTATTATTAATTATAGAAATGGTAACTAGAAAACCAATAAGTATAAAAATACAAGAACGCGTTCAAACAGTTGGAACAATTATATTATTAGGTTTAATGCTACTCATATTTGGAAACGATATTTTTAGTTTATTTAAGTAGTAATTAAGAAAAATAAATATTTCCTTTGAAACATTTATTGAGAACTTATTTAGAAGAAAAAGAAAATACATAAAACACATTTAAAAACCATATAAAAAAAAGAAAACAATGATTAAGAGATTTACAAAAAGAAATATTTTAAGTTTAACAATAACAGCCGTATTAATAGCAAGCCTATCAAGTTGTGTTCCTATATTTATACCAGGAAAACAAACTATTAATTTTACCACTACAAGTAAAGATGCAACAGTTTTTGTAGATAATGAACAAGTTGGAAAAGGAAAACGTTTAAGTTCTAAAATAGAAAAAACTGGTTCTAAACAAATAATAATAAAAAATGATGGATATAAAGACCATTACAAAGTGCTTTTACCAGAAAGAAGGGTTTATGCTTATTACCCTTTAATGATAATTGATGCTTTTTTTATATATCCATTGATGTTTGATCCATTGGTAAAGGAAAAAACTTTTACCTACCCAAAAGAAAACAGATTAGTATTAAAAGATCAATATTATAATAAAACAGAAAAAGAAAAATATATTGATTTTGAGGGGGTAAAATTAAATGTTGAAAATAAAGAAAGAGATATTAATTGGTATGATATTAACCATTCTGAAAATTTAGATGATAATATTTTAGAAGCGGAAAAAGATAGAGAAAAAGAACAAGCAAGAGAACAAGCCAAAGATGAAAAAAGGAGTTTAAAAAACAAAAAGAAAGTTTTATTAGATGAAGTTTCAAAAAAGATAGTTTATGAAAACACCAAATTGGCTGAAAATATATATAAAACTTTAAATAAAATTGGATATATAGACACTGTAAACCAAATATTTTTGGATAATAATAATACATTAGCATTGGCCGGTGTAATTACCAAATATTCAACTTATAAAATATCAGCTAAAGGAATACAGGGCCAACCTACAGGTACAGGATATGCAACTTATAGCTATGCAAAAGCTAAAATTTATATTACTTGGTATATAAAAAATAGTTATGGTGAAAAAATAGACTCCATAGAAGATGAAAGTTATTCTGGAGAATTTGCTAATAGTTTTATAGAGACAAAAGGTTATGATCCAATGTATGGAGATGCGGCTGAAAATTCTTTGAATAAGTTAATGAAAACCCCTTTATTTTTAAAATATATAAAAATAGATTCTAATTTTAAAATTAATGATCCAATTCTTGCTATTACTAAACCTTCAAATATTGTAACAAATGCTGAAGATGCGACTAATTCATCAGTAATTATAAAAAGAAAAGATAAAGGTCATGGTTCTGGATTTGTAATTAGTAATGATGGATATATTATTACTAATTTTCATGTAATAGCAGATGAGTTTAATAATAAAACTGCTGAAATAAAAGCAATTTTATCGAATGGTGACGAGGTTTCAGTGAAAGTAGTAAGATATAACAAAATGAGAGACATAGCGCTTTTAAAAGTTGAAAATACTTTTGAAAAAGCTTTCTTTTTAAGCAGTGAAAAAACTTTCAAAAAATTAATGGATGTATATGCTGTTGGAACTCCAAAATCGTTAGAATTAGG
>CANGGG010000099.1 GCA_947453415.1 Bacteroidota bacterium
CACCCTTCCTATTAAGGAAGGGCAGGGTAGGTGTTATTTTTATGTGGTTGGTCAGGAGACACAACCACGGGCAATATTGTGAATCCTAATTCAGACAATTTGTAGAGACGTCAATTTATTGTGTCTTTGTGCTATGTAAACAGTTTCATTTAAACATAAAAAAGCCACCTGGTGGGGTGGCTTTTAGTATTATAATCCGATCATTCGTTTCCAGAATGGTTTTTGGTGTTTTTCGGTTTCATTGCCATAGGCGCCATAACTTGAATATGAACCATAGCTATAACCATATCCGTAACCATATACAGGGGCAAAGTTTACATCGTTAAATACCAATCCAATATTTTTGGTTTTATCGCTCATGTATATGTCATTGATTAAGTTCAAGTAGTTTTTCTTACTTACCTTTTGACGAACAATGTATAATGTTAAGTCAGCATATTTCATGAGGTCAAGTCCATCGGCTACTAAGCCAATTGGAGGCGTATCAAGAATTACATAATCATATTTATCCTTCATCAATTCCAATAAATTTTTAAAGCCATCACTCATTAATAATTCGGAAGGATTAGGAGGGGTTGGTCCGGCAGTAATAACATCTAAGTTATTGATACCCGATTTTTGAATAATTTGATCTACACTAACTTTTCCAATTAGGTAATTGGTTAAACCAATGGCATTGTTTAAATTAAAATCTTGGAAAATTTTAGGCTTACGTAAATCCACCCCAATCAGCAAAGTTTTAGCACCACTGATGGCAATAACCGAGGCAATATTCATGGAAACAAAAGTTTTTCCTTCGCCAGAAACAGTAGAAGTAACAAGGATTACTTTTTTGTCTTTATCATTGATTACATAATTTAAATTACTCCTTAAGTTACGGAACGATTCCGAAATACTGGCTTTAGGAGAATTAGCAATAACCAAAGCATTGTTACTGGTATTGTGAATGATATTTCCAATTAAAGGAATTTTGGTTACCAATTGTAATTGTTGGTGATTGATGATACTGGTACTAAAAAATTCCATGATTAAAATAATGATCAAAGGAATAATCAATCCAATAACCAATGCTATGGAATAAATAGAAGCTGTTTGCGGATATATTTTACCTGTAATAATGGTTTTGTCAACTACCCTATTATCGGCCACCACTGAAGCACCTGCAATACCGGCTTCTGCTCTTTTTTCTAATAAATAAGTATATAGTTTATCACTGATATTGTATTTTCTATTGATATTTAAAAATTGACGTTCTGAGGCGGGAATGGTGCTTAAATCTTTTTCTACTTCGCTAATTTGTAAATTGATATCGTTTATGATTAACTGTGATTGATTTTTGATATTGTTCAAATTTTCAATCAATGATAATTTAATATTTTTAATGTTTTGGTCAATTTCAAAAATAGCAGGATTAGCATCTTTCATGCTGTTTTCATAGGTAATTTTTTTAGCATATAACTCTGCTAATTTTACAATTAGTGAATTCAACAAAGGATCAGGAATTCCGAGTGAACTAGGAGCAATGATTTCTTTGAAATTTTTATTTTTATAAATATAGTCGTACAAGTAGGAGTAATATTTGAATTTAGATTGTTCAATGACTTTTTGATCTTCTAATTTATATAATTTAGCCATTACCACTTTACCTTCTTCACCTACACTTAATATTTTGTTATTGGTTTTAAATTCCAATAACCTATTTTCTACATTTTGTAGTGTGTCTTTTAATTCATTTAATTGTATATCAATGAAACGAATGGTATTCTTCGATATTTGTGCTTTGTCATCCAATCCTTGATTGATATAGGTATTGCATAAAGCATCTAAAAAAACCAAATCTTTTTCAGGATATTCTGTTTCTCGGGCTATTTCTACAATAGACGATTGTTTGTTAATGGTTTTAACTGTAAACTTATCGGTATACATTTTTACCAATGCAGTTTTGGTAGTTAATTTAAAATAGTATTTATTGTCTTTTTGGTTGATAAGATTTTTATCAAAAAGGGTAATTTTTATTTTTAAATTTTCCAATTCAATGACATTATTGGTGCTGAATTTTGCGGATGCAATTTTCCCGCTCACCATGCCTTCTACTGGCTTTTCATTATAAGGAATCAATACTTTACCAACTTTATCATTGCTGCTAATTTCTACTTGGTTATTGCTGGTAAATGTTACATAGATTGGTAAATCGTAGGTTTGAAAATGATTGGTATCAATTTCCACTAAAAAGGGAGGATTATCAAATATTTCAGATTTTTTAATGGTTCCTTCGCCATAGTAGGAAACCCTGAAATTTAAGGTATTTAAAGTTTCCTCTACCAATGACCTAGATTTTAATATGCCAATTTCGTTTTCAATGTTTTTACTTTGCATGAGCAAAGAAGAACCTTGTAAAAAACTTTCCGCACCGTCAAAAGCGCCCCTACTTTTATCTTTAATTAAAAGGGTAGCTTTTAAAGCATACTTAGGAGTGGCGTACCTATTTACCAAATAGGCAATAGACAATGCAATAATGATACTTAAAATAAAGAAGGGCAAAAAGGCCATGAATTTGCCTAATATTACTTTAAAATTTAAGGAATTATCCGAAAAATTGGTTTGTTGTGCGCTATTGTTTTCGTTGTTATTTTCCATTTTATCTGGTAATAATAATATATGTGTTCAATGCTAAAACTAAAGTGGTTAATAAAGGAGTAATGGTGTTTAAAGCACTTTGGAAACTACTGAAATTACCTATAGAACGAGATTTTAAAGGTTCTACATAAATTACATCGTTGGGTCTAAGAATATAATATGGAGAATTAATTAAATCAGCTTGGGTAAAATCTACTTTAAAAACTTTTACCCCTTCAGTATTTTGACGAATAATGGTTACATTTTTTCTATTGGCAACGGAGGTAAAATCACCTGCTAATGCCAATGCTTCCATGATGGTTACTTGGTTTACCATACCACTAAAACGTCCAGCTCTGGCCACTTCACCTATTACAGTAAATGGCATTTCGGTTAATTGAACTACTAAGTGGTATACTTTAAAATATTTTTTTAACTCTACATCAATTAATTCTTTGGCTTCAGTTACAGATAAGCCACTCACTTTTAAATTACCAATAATGGGTAAATTAATTTCACCAGTTTGGTTAATAGAATAACCAATTAAATACAACATACTTCCTAATCCGCCTTGCATTTGTGTCATGTTTTGTGTTCCTACAGAATGCGAAAATGCTTTAGAAATGGTTTCATCGGTAGACGCTACACTTACATACAAAATATCGTTTACTTGTAATTTGTATATGGTACGGTCAAGATGGTAATTGCTTTTGCTGGTATCGGAAGCATTGCTAGTTTTTGCATTTTGCAATAAAATGTATTTTTTGTTAGCCACACATGAAGTTAACAGCGCTATGCCAATGGAGCTGAGTAAAATTAAGTTTTTTATTTTCATTTTTTTATTGTTCACTTCCAATCAATAGCAGTATTTTATTATTTTTTGCTTTGGAAAGAGGGCAAATTTAACAATTTCATTGGTAATTAAAAGAAAGTAATATTAATTTAATTGTAATTTTGTGTTTAGAATTATGAAGTGGGAGATGGGCACTGAGAGATGGGATATGGGAGTTGGGAGTTGGGAGATGGGCACTGAGAGATTGGAGATGTTTAATTTATATGTCATGGTGAGCTTGCCGAATCCATACACGTATTTGTTAAAGTATAAAGTATGAATTATGAAGTGAGAGTTGGGCACTGAGAGATGGGAGATGAGATTTTTGAATTATAAAGTATGAATGATGAAATATGAATGATGAAAAAAAAAAATTGCCAGAAGCCAGAAGCCAGCTGCTAGAAGCCAGTAACCAGAAGTAAAAAAGTATCAATGATGAATGAAGTTTTAAGTTTTAACCATGGTTGTTGTCCCCACCAATCCATACACGCATTTATCATTTCCACCCCGGTCTGCGACCACCCCTCAAGAGGGGAATTTTCGCCATTGTTGGTGTTTTAGCAAAGCGGCACCAACAATATTTTTTTTCTTTTTTTCTTCATACTTTTTCCATTGCTACTTCGACTGCGCTCAGTATAAATTACAAAGTATGCAATCCTGC
>CANGGG010000100.1 GCA_947453415.1 Bacteroidota bacterium
AAGACAAACTTTTCATTACTTATACCGACCCAACTACGGTGGCCTATTATATTAAAATATTTGATGCTGTAGGCAGAACTAGTAAAATGCTTCCTCGCCCTGCTATTCAAAATGGAATAGACATTAGTGATTTATCAAATGGCGTATATTATTTACAGCTAACTGACGAAAAAACGAAGCATAATATTACGAAGAAATTTATTGTTGAATAAATGGTTAAGAATTGGGTTTTCTTTCTGGTTTTAATTGCAGTTATCAATAAAAATATATACTCACAAAATATTCAAATTTTAAAATTTGATGCTTTAAAGCAATGTATATATAATAACTCTGACACGGTGTATGTAGTTAACTTTTTTGCTTCTTGGTGCAAACCATGTTTACTAGAAATACCGGAGTTTGTAACCTTTGACAAAGGCATAAAAAATAGTAAAATTAAATTGTTGTATGTAAGTTTGGACATAAAAAATGACCAGGAGAAATTATTGAAAATAGTTCAGCAATACAGTTTGCAAAATGTATATTTATTAGATGAAAGCAATGCCAATAATTGGATCAATAAAATAGACAAGCATTGGAGTGGCGCTATTCCTGCTACATTAATTGTAAAAAAAGGAAAATATAAAAAGTTCATTGCTGATGCAATTAGCAGCCAAACATTATTTAAACTAATAAAATAAAATTTTATGAAAACTATCAAATCATTGTCAATAATTTGGATTGTTTTATCAGTGATATGCACGAGTGCATTTGCTCAAAAAATCAATAAAGACATTGTTGACTTTAAACTAAAAAATGTAGATGGAAACTTTGTTTCATTAATTAGTTTTCCAGATGCAAAAGGTTTTATCATTGTATTTACTTGTAACCATTGTCCGTTTGCAAAACTATATCCTCCCCGATTGAATAATTTAAACAATAAATTCAAACCATTGGGTGTGCCATTGATTGCTATCAGTTCAACCGATACCATGATGTATGAAGAAGATACTTATCCAAACATGGTGATAAAAGCTAATGAGGAGCATTTTAATTTCCCTTATTTATTTGACGAAATGCAAGTAGTTGCTAAAAATTTCAAAGCACAAAAAACACCACACGCATACGTAATTTGGAAAGAAAACAAACAGTGGGTTGTTAAATACAACGGTGCAATAGACGACAATGGAATGGAACCGGAAAAAGTAACTGAAACCTATGTATCAAATGCCGTAAATGAATTACTAACTAATCAACCAATAAAAACAAGTGAAACAAAATCAATCGGTTGCCAAATAGCTTTTCGAAAAAAATAGATTGATTTAAACCTTTTTTAGTTTTCAAAGTCTACAAAAAAAATCAAATTTTATGATAAAAACTCAAAGGTTAGTTGGAAAGTATTTTTTATTCGCATTTTTAACAATTGGAAGTTTCCAATTAAAAGCACAAAACAAAACCATTATTTTAGGAAGGCCAACTGATAATTCAGTAACCATTAGCATTGCCTTTGATCAAAACGTGGAATATCTTTTTGAATATGGAATTCAATCAGGTGTTTACACAAACACATCAGCTTTTTTCACAAATATAGCCAATACTCCTGATGAAAAAGATTTGACAGGTTTAACCGCAAATACAAAATATTTTTACAGATTAAAGTATAAAACTGTTGGCGCTAGTAACTATATAATAAGCAATGAGTATGCTTTTATAACCCAACGAACTAAAGGCAGCACATATACTTTTACCATTGAATCGGATGAGCATTTATACGACAAAAAAGGAGTGAAAAGCATGTATCAAGTTTGCTTAAATAACCAAGCCAACGATAAGCCCGATTTCATGCTTTCATTAGGCGATATATTTGGCGATGATCACAATCCATTTACCATCACCTCGGCAGAATTAGATGTATTACATGCTAATTACAGGCCTTTTTTAGGAAGCATTTGCCATTCCATACCTTTTTATGTTTGCCTAGGAAATCATGAAGGTGAAAACGATTATTTTTTAGGGAAAACTCCTCCAAATAACTTGGCTATTTGGGGGACTTTAGCTCGTAAAAATTATTATCCAAATCCATTTCCAAATTCATTTTATTCTGGTAATACTGATGTAGAACCTTATGGTGTGGGCAATCCCGAAAACTATTATGCTTGGACTTGGGGTGATGCACAATTTATAGTTTTGGATGTTTATAGAGATGAATGTGATACTTCTGCTAAGCCTCAAGGTTGGAACTGGAGTTTAGGTTTACCACAGTATACATGGCTGAAAAACACATTGGAAGCTAGCACTTCAAAATACAAATTTGTATTTGCACACCATATTCGCGGACAAGGAAGAGGTGGTGTGACCAATGCACAATTATATGAATGGGGCGGATTAAATAAATTAGGTGGAACCAACACTTTTGCTGCCAACAGACCAGGTTGGGCCAAGCCTATTCACCAATTATTTATTGACAATAAAGTAAATATTTTCTTTCAAGGACACGACCATGTTTTTGCTCATGAAGTTTTAGATAGTATTACATATCAAGCTTTGCCAATGGCAGCAGATTCTACTTATGAAATTGGAATGTTAGCCAATGCTGGTGCTTATGTTTCAGATACAATAGCTGGAACAGGACATTTAAGAGTTACTGTTTCTCCAAACAATGTAAAGGTTGATTTTGTGCGTGCATATTTACCTGCAGATACTTTAAGTGGTGCTCACAAAAATGGTGAAGTAGCTTTTTCATATACCGTTGGTGGTAAATTAAATGCTGGTGTAAACGAGGTATTAGCAATAGCCGATTTAAAATTATATCCTAATCCTGCAAGTAACTATGTTTCCATTCTTTCTAGTCAAAATTACAAATTAGAAGAAGTAACAATTTACAATTCTGTGGGACAATTGCAGTTACAAACACCTATAAATACATTTGATATCAGTAATTTTTCAAATGGAATTTACTTTGTAAATATCAAAACTGAAAATGCACTTGTTGTAAAAAAATTAGTAGTAAATAAATAACAAAAATTATGAAAAAATTTACACTCATCATTGCCATCATCACATCATTTTACTATAATTCAAAATCACAAAATTTAATTCATAGTGAACTATTAGGTCGCCCAACTCAAAATTCAATTACTGTTCAAGTTTTTTTTGATACCGCTGTAGATGCCAGCATTCAATATGGAACAGCAAGTGGTGTATATTCAAATCAAAGTAATTGGCAAGCATTTGCCGTGAATGAACCCACGGAAATTGAATTGAAAAATTTAACAGAAGACACAAAATATTTTTATCGTTTGGCATATAGAAAACCAAACACTACCAATGTTATTTACAGGCCAGAATATACCTTTCAAACCAGTCGTAAATTAGGCATAAGTTTTTCGTTTACCATTCAAGCCGACCCGCATGTGGATGAACAAACGGACACTGCATTGTATCGTTTATGTTTAAAAAATCAGTTGGAGGATAAACCCGATTTCATGATAGACTTAGGCGACTTTTTGATGTCGGATAAATTAACCAATGCATCCAAAGTTGTTCCTAGAGATACTGTTACATTTCGTTGTCATTTATTGCGTTCGTATTATGAATCAATTGGTCATTCTGTTCCTTTATTTATTGCCCTTGGCAACCATGAAGGTGAAGCCGGTTGGCAATTAAATAACACTGCAAATAATGTGGCTGTTTGGGGAACTTTAGACAGAAAAAAATATTTTACCAATCCAATTCCCAATACTTTTTATACGGGCGATACCATTGTTCATCCTTTTGTAGGACAAAGAGAAAATTATTATGCTTGGCAATGGGGCGATGCATTATTCATAGTACTAGATCCATATTGGTATACCAGTCCAAAACCTGATTCGTTAAATGGTTGGCGCTGGACACTTGGAAAAACACAATATGATTGGTTGAAGTCGACCTTAGAAAAAAACAATTCCAAATTTAAGTTTGTGTTTGCACATCAAATTATTGGTGGCGATCCTGATGGACGTGGCGGAGTGGAAGTAGCCGATTTATATGAATGGGGAGGAAATAATTTAAATAATACCCGTGGCTTTGAAACCAACAGGCCAGGTTGGTATAAACCCATT
>CANGGG010000101.1 GCA_947453415.1 Bacteroidota bacterium
ACCTCTTCTTTGGCTTCGTCTAAACCAGCCACGTCTTTAAAAGTAATATTTACATTGCTTTCTTTGTCGAATAATTGCGCTCTACTTTTACCAATATTAAATATTTGAGAACCTCCTCCTCCTGCGCCACCGCTCATTCTACGAATCATAAAGAATGTAAAACCAATTAACAATAAAATAGGCAACCAGTTTACCAAAAAGTTAGAAGTTTCTCTTGTATTGGCATATTCAACAGGAATTTTTTCATTTTGTGAAAATTCTTTTTGAGCTTCATCCATGTTTTTCTCAAAAGTAGTTACATCACCTATTTCAAAATAATACTGAGGGCCAACTTCCGAAAAGCTACCTTGACTTTTTACATCTTTGTATTTACTATTATTTAGCGAAGCTTTTTTGATATAAACTTCTGCTTTTTCTTTATTTACAACTATAATTTTATCTACGTCATGCGTTAAAACCATGTTATTTCTTACATCGCTCCAAGTAGTTTTTTTAGAAAAATCGCGAGGCATAAAGTATAAGCCAATCATAACAACGGCTATAATTCCATATATCCAATAAAAGTTGAATTTAGGTAAATTAGGTTTGCGAGAATTTGGTTTATTTTCGTCTTGTGGTTTTAAATCATCTGAATTTATATTGGCCATTTATATTATTTTTTTAACATTGAAATTATTGTGATATATTTTTTCAAAACTACAAATAGTTTTGAGCTAGCAAAATGTATTTTAAACTGATTGTAATTTTGTTTTAGGGTAAAACCAAGCATTTTCTAAAGGAATAATCCACTCCATATCAAACTGTTTTTTAGTAGTTACTTGGTTGTTAAAGGCCTTTGGATTATCGTAATTTTGAACAGCTAATTTTTCCAAAAATTCACTTTTAGTTAAACATGTTACTTCATTGTTTTCAAGCAATTGAACGCCCATTCTATTCAATAAATTCAAATTAGTTTCCGCGTCTATTTCCTTGATTAAATGTGTTAATTTATCAATTCCACAACCACTAATTTCATGCACACTTTCATTGACTATAAACACTAAAAAGCAATTGTACAAAACATCAAATTCCGCTTGTAACTGATTTTGATGAGCGGTCCAATTTTGAATAAATGGAATAGCTTTTTGATTAATAATGGCTAATTGAGAAGGGGAAATAATTTTATCGCTTGCAAAAATCCAAACTTTAGCGTTTGGTGGCATTTGGTTAAATTGATTAATCATTCAAAAAAATTGTTTTTGCAAACTTAACAAAAATCAATCCAATGACAGTATGTCTGAAAAAATAAAAATCAAGTCTAAAAATAATGACGATAAAAGGGTTTTTCAAACATAAGTATATCAATTGAAAACTGGGGGAAGTGCTCTGTTTTCTGTGTCTATTGTGGTAAGTATTTGAAGTTTGATTGGTCGTCATTGCGATGAACGAAGCAATCTCATAACAAAAGAAATTGCTTCGTTCCCTTCCATTGACATTTTCTCAAATCATTAATTTCAAACTGTATATAAAAAACCAGAATTTGTCATGCTGTAAGCATCCCCTTGGCTCTAAAAGATTATTCGCCATTAGCTAACTTGGTGCCATGTATAGGAAGATTCCTACGGAATGACCCACAAAATCATTTATTTTTATAAACCTACTTGATCACTCCCAACTCTTTACCAACTTTGGTAAATGCTGCAATGGCTTTGTCTAAATGTTCTTTATCATGTCCTGCCGACATTTGAACCCTGATTCTTGCTTGGCCTTTTGGAACCACTGGAAAATAAAAACCTATTACATAAATTCCTTCTTCTAATAATTTTGCAGCAAAATCTTGAGATAGTTTTGCATCGTAAAGCATAATAGGAATAATGGCATGTTCACCCGGTTTTACATCAAAACCAGCAGCTTCTATTTGTGTTCTAAAATACTTGGCATTTTCCCATAATTTATCGCGCAATGCAGTTGTTTTGGTAATCATATCAAGCACTGCAATGCTAGCTCCAACAATACTTGGTGCTAAAGTATTACTAAACAAATAAGGGCGAGAACGTTGGCGAAGCATGTCAATAATTTCTTTTCTACCACTTGTAAATCCGCCACTGGCACCGCCTAACGCTTTTCCTAAAGTTCCAGTTATAATATCTATTTTTCCTAACACACCACAATGCTCATGCGTTCCTCTTCCAGTTTTTCCCATGAATCCACTTGAATGACATTCGTCAATCATAATTAATGCTTCATATTTATCGGCTAGTTCCACTATTTTATCTAGCTGCGCAATGGTTCCATCCATACTAAAAACACTGTCGGTAACTATAATTCTGTTTCTGCAATGTTTGGTTTCTTTTAACTTAGCTTCTAAATCGGCCATGTTATTGTTTTCATACCTGAAACGTTCCGCTTTACACAAACGAACACCATCAATGATACTTGCATGATTTAATGAATCGCTAATAATTGCATCTTTTTCATTGAACAAAGGTTCAAAAACTCCACCATTTGCATCAAAAGCAGCTGCATATAAAATGGTATCCTCCGTTCCTAAAAACGCTGATATTTTTTCTTCTAAAGTTTTATGAATATCCTGCGTACCGCATATAAAACGTACGCTACTCAATCCAAAACCATGCGTGTCTATTGCATCTTTTGCAGCTTGTAAAACCACTGGATGGCTCGATAAACCCAAGTAATTATTGGCACAAAAATTCAATACTTTAGCACCTGTGCTTACTGTAATTTCTGCAGCTTGTGGGCTAGTAATAATTCTTTCGCGTTTGTATAATCCAGCTTCTTCTATTTCTTTAAGTTCGGCTTGTAAAATTGGTTGCAATGTTTTGTACATAATTCTTATAATTTTTGTGCAAATAAAACAGAAATTACTTATACAATATCATGTTTAATTTTTATCACTAAAATGAATAGCTTTTAAATAAAAAATCCCTGCTATTTTTCAAGCAAGGATTTTTAATATATATGTAAAAATGCCCCCACATCGGGCTCGTTAATTGTGGCGTGTTTGGGAGTTGAAAAAATATTATTTTATCAACTATTATTAAAGTTCAGTTGGGTTTTTATTAATCAATATACTCGCCACGTTTGAGCGTATATTTTTCAATTTTGTTGTACAAATGACTTCTTTGAATATCAATTTCCAAAGCTGTTTTTGCCACATTCCAACCGTTTTTCTTTAATTTTTCTTCTATAAAAATGCGTTCTACGTATTCTTTAAAATCTTGTAAAGCGCTAAATCTTTCATAAATGTTTTTCTCTTCTTCTCGAGCACTCAATGGGCTTGCAAATTTCTTCACATCTTCCACTGTAATGCGCTGTTGGCCTAATATTACCAAGCGTTCTACCACATTGCGCAGCTCACGAATATTTCCATAATAATCCAATTTTTTAAGTTCATCTAAGGCTTGTGGTAAAAACATTTTTCTAGGAAAATTATTGTCTTCACATACTTCTTTTATAAACTTTTCGGCCAAAATTGGAATGTCATCTTTTCTATCATTTAATGAAGGCACGTGAATTAAAATCACACTTAAACGGTGGTATAAATCCATTCTAAAATTACCTTTTTCTATTTCTTGCAATAAATTTTTATTGGTTGCAGCTACTACTCGTACATCTACTTCAATGTCTTTGTCGCCACCCACTCGGGTAATTTTTCCTTCTTGCAAAGCACGTAAAACTTTGGCTTGAGCAGCTAAACTCATGTCGCCAATTTCGTCTAAAAATAAAGTTCCACCATTGGCTTGTTCAAATTTTCCAATGCGTTGTTTGATGGCTGAAGTAAAAGCACCTTTTTCATGGCCAAATAATTCTGATTCTATTAAATCGGTAGGTATGGCTGCGCAATTAACTTCT
>CANGGG010000102.1 GCA_947453415.1 Bacteroidota bacterium
CGAATACGCATTTTTATGCGGGTGATATGAAAGATGTATTGAACGATGAGTTAATTGCAAAGCATGGAAAACCTGATGTAATTATTACTGATCCTCCAAGAGCCGGAATGCACCCTGATGTAATAGAAAAAATGTTGGAATTACGTGCGCCAAGAATTGTGTATGTAAGTTGTAATCCTGCTAGTCAAGCTCGCGATATTGCCATGATGCAAGAACATTATAAAGTTACTAAAGTACAAGCCGTTGATATGTTTCCGCATACGCACCATGTGGAATGTGTAGCGTTGTTGGAGTTGATTTAGTAAGAGAAATGGGAGTTGAGAAATGAGAAATGAGAGATGAGATGTGGGAATTGGGAGATGAGAAATGAGAAATGGGAGTTGAGATTTGGGAATTGGGAGTTGAGAGATGAGAAATGGGAGATGAGATGTGGGAATTGGGAGATGAGAAATGAGAAATGGGAGTTGAGATGTGAGAATTGGGATGTGAGATGTGGGAATTGGGAGATGAGATATGGGAATTGGGAGTTGAGATGTGAGAGATGTGAGAGATGTAGTTTTAACATTTAAATATTGTAATCTTTAAATCTCCAAATCAATAAATCTCCAAATCAATAAATCTCCAAATCAATAAATCTCCAAATCAATAAATCTCTAAATCCCTAAATCAAAAAATTATTAAATATAATAATGAATAGAGCTTATATTTTATTAGGAACTAACATGGGCAATAAAATGGCTAATTTGCAAATGGCAATTGAACTCATGCATTTGCAAAATATTTCATTGGTTCAGCAATCAAGTATTTATAAAACTGCTGCTTGGGGCAATACCGAACAAGATGATTTTTACAATCAAGTAATTGAAGTGGCAACAGAATTATCGGCTGAAACTTTATTACAAAATTTATTGAAAATAGAAACAAAAATGGGTAGAACCCGCAACCAAAAGTGGGAAGCAAGAATCATAGATTTAGATATTTTGTACTTTAACAATGAAATAATAGATACTGAAAAACTTAAAGTGCCACATCCTTATTTGCATGTTCGCAGGTTTACTTTGATTCCATTAAATGAAATAGCCGCCAATTATATTCACCCAATTTTCAATAAAACCAATTCAGAATTACTAATTAGTTGTAGTGATGGGAGCGAAGTGATTAAGAATTGAGATATTTTAAAACAAATTATTTAATAAAAAAAACAGCAATCAAAATGAATTGATTGCTGTTTTTTTTATTTCTATTAGACGTTGCATGCAACGTCTCTACTTAAGTCTATCAACCGACAACTATCAACTGACAACTAATAACTATTTCCCAACACTTGCTCTAATGATATTTAAAGCTCCACCAGCTTTGAACCATTCTATTTGTTGTTGGTTATAAGTATGGTTTACTTTAATGGTTTCACTAGTTCCATCTTTATGGTTTAACACTAAATCTAATTGCACTGAAGGAGCAAAAGTATCTAAACCAATGATATCAATGGTGTCGTTTTCTAGAATTTTGTTATAATCTTCTTTGTTGGCAAAAGTTAAACCCAACATTCCTTGTTTCTTTAAGTTAGTTTCGTGAATACGAGCAAAAGATTTTACCAATACCGCACGCACTCCCAAATGACGAGGTTCCATAGCTGCATGTTCGCGGCTACTGCCTTCACCATAATTTTCATCACCAACAACAATGCTACCAATTCCTTGCGCTTTGTATTCGCGTTGAACTTTAGGAACTGATGCATATTCACCAGTCAATTGGTTTTTTACATTGTCGGTTTTTTCATTGAAAAAATTAACCGCACCAATCAACATGTTATTTGAAATATTATCTAAATGTCCGCGGTATTTTAACCAAGGTCCAGCCATTGAAATATGGTCAGTGGTACATTTTCCTTTTGCTTTTATTAGCAATTTTAAACCTTTAATGTCGGCACCTTCCCAAGCAGTAAATGGCGCTAATAATTGTAAACGATCAGAAGTTGGAGAAACAGCTATTTGAACAGTGCTACCATCTATTGCGGGAGCAACAAAACCTGCATCCTCCACAGCAAAACCTTTAGTTGGTAATTCATCACCTGATGGTTCATCAAACTTCACTTGTTCACCTTTATTATTGGTTAAATAATCAGTTAAAGGATTAAAAGTTAAATCACCAGCAATGGCCATAGCCGTTACTATTTCAGGTGAAGCCACAAAAGCAAAAGTGTTAGGATTTCCATCGGCACGTTTTGCAAAGTTTCTATTAAATGAATGAATAATGGTGTTTTTTTCTTGTTTTTCAGCACCCATTCTATCCCACATTCCTATACAAGGACCGCAAGCATTGGTAAAAACTTTAGCACCTATTTCATTGAATACATCTAAGAATCCATCGCGTTTAATGGTATAACGAATTTGCTCAGAACCTGGATTTATTAAGTATTCTGCTTTAGCAGTTAATCCTTTTGATGAAACTTGTTTGGCTAAGCTTACTGCTCTTGAAATATCTTCGTAACTTGAATTGGTACAAGAACCTAACAAACCAACAGAAATTTTTGTTGGCCAGCCATTTGCTAAAGCAGCTTCTTTTAATTTTGAAATTGGCGTAGCCAAATCAGGAGTAAAAGGACCGTTTACATGAGGTTCTAAAGTATTTAAATCTATTTCTATTACTTGATCAAAATACAATTCAGGGTTTGCATAGCATTCAGGATCTGCAGTTAAATGATGTTTTACAGCATCGGCTAATTCAGCAACTTCAGCTCTACCAGTAGCTTTTAAATAACGAGCCATTGAATCGTCATAACCAAAAGTAGAAGTAGTGGCTCCAATTTCAGCACCCATGTTACAAATAGTTCCTTTACCAGTACAACTCATACTGGTAGCACCTTCGCCAAAATATTCAACTACTGCATCAGTTCCACCTTTTACAGTTAAAATTCCTGCAACTTTTAAAATTACATCTTTAGGAGCAGCCCAACCGTTTAATTTTCCTGTTAATTTTACGCCAATTAATTTGGGCATTTTAAGTTCCCAAGGTAATCCGGCCATAACATCGCAAGCATCGGCACCACCAACTCCAATGGCAATCATTCCTAAACCACCCGCATTTACTGTATGGCTATCGGTTCCAATCATCATTCCACCAGGAAATGCATAATTTTCTAAAACTACTTGGTGAATAATTCCTGCACCTGGTTTCCAAAAACCAATGCCATATTTATTAGAAACAGAGCCTAAGAAGTCATACACTTCTTTACTTTCTTTATTTGCAAATTCTAAATCCTGATCTGCACCATTTTTTGCTGTAATTAAATGATCGCAATGAACAGTAGAAGGAACAGCCACTGTTGGTCTGCCAGATTGCATAAATTGCAATAACGCCATTTGAGCTGTTGCATCTTGCATGGCAACTCTATCTGGACCAAAATCTACATAACTTTTACCTCTTTCGTAACTGGTGTTTGCATTTCCTTCAGTTAAGTGACTATACAAAATTTTCTCGGTTAAAGTTAAAGGTTTGTTTACTACCTTACGAGCTGCAGTGATGCGTTCTTCCATTTTGGAATAAACTGCTTTAATCATTTCAATATCAAATGCCATATATTTTAGTTTTTAGTTTCTTAGTTTTTTAGATTCTTAGTTTCTTAGTTTCTTAGTTTCTTAGTTTTTAGTTTTTAGTACTTAGTTTTATTGTTTATTGAATACTTCATACTTCATACTTCATATTTCATACTTCATACTTCATATTTCATACTTCATACTTCATA
>CANGGG010000103.1 GCA_947453415.1 Bacteroidota bacterium
AACTATTGTGTAATGACTAATTATTTGAATCCTATATTAAGTTTTATTCGTTTTTGGATCATCATAGAATTTTGTTTAAAGGTATTTGGTATCAATAACAGCAGAAACAATCCAATAAGAAATGGATATTAATTTAGAATTTCTTTAAAAAAAGAAAAACATTAACAAAACTATAAATATGAAAAAATTGATTCCGATTATTATGATTTTCTTAACGGTAAATATTTGTTTCTCGCAAGACATTATTTTTAAGAAAAATAAAGAATTTATTCAGGCTAAAGTTCTGGATTCAAATGCTACCGAAATAATTTACAAACAATATTTTAATCAGAATGGACCAACTTATATAGTTTTCAAATCAGAATTATTGAAAATTCATTATGAAAATGGAAAATTGGAAAATTATAAAGATTATGTTAGACCTCCAGTTCAAAATATTATTGTAATAAATAAAGTTGAAAAAACCGATACAATTAATGAAAATATTGAAAGCCCAAATGAAGACAATAAAAAAAATGATAATGCTGAAACAAAATCAGTTCCATGGGAAAACAAAGATATAGATTATTATTTTGAGGGCGAAAAAGATGCAGAAAAATATTACCATGATTATAAAGGTGCTTCCACATTTACTTATATTGTTAGTGCAATTCCTGGTGCGGGAATAATTTTTGGATTTGTTCCCTATGTTATATTTTCATCCACGCCACCACCAAATCAGAATTTAAACTACCCCAACGAAAAGTTAATGACTAATGCGGATTACCATTATTCATATACGAAAAAAGCATTTCAAATAAAAAAGAATAAAGTAAAGAAAAATTATGGTTTAGGAATATTAACAGGAATTTGCTTATTAATTATTTTTTAAGAAAAAAATATCACAAGAAAAAAATCACTGAAAATTATTTATCAGTGATTTTTTTGTGAAAGTATGAATTGAAATTTTATTGATTTTTTACTTATTAGTGAAACACAAATCCATGTTTACAATTACATAATATAATAATTAGCATTCGAACATATATAATTGTGCAAAAATTATCCTAAAATATGTTTGGATTAGACCCAACCTTAACATTTCTATTGATAGCATGCTTAACTGCAGCATGTGCTTTTGAATTTATTAATGGATTTCACGATACTGCAAATGCAGTGGCAACAGTAATTTACACAAATTCTCTTAAACCATGGGTAGCAGTAATTTGGAGTGCAGTTTGGAACAGTGTAGGTGTTTTCGCAGGTGGGATAACTGTAGCAATGGGAATTAGCTACTTAATTCCAATGGAAGTTTTAGCCGATCAAAATATTTACCATAGTGTAGCATTAATAATGTCATTATTGCTTACCGCAATTATTTGGAATTTGGGTACATGGTATTATGGTATTCCATGTTCGAGTTCACATACTTTAGTAGGGAGTATTTTAGGTGTTGGATTGGCTTATTCATTTATTGCTGAAAAAAGTGGAAATTATGTAAATTGGAGTAAAGCTGGCGATATTGGATTAAGTTTATTGATATCCCCAATAATTGGCTTTGGATTAACAATTATGCTTATGTACATTTTAAGGTTAAGTGTTAAAAATAAATCAATCTTTAAAGCCCCAAAAACAAACGATCCACCTCCGTTTCCGATAAGATTGGTATTGTTATTAACTTGCACAGGCGTTAGTTATAGTCATGGTAGTAACGATGGTCAAAAAGGTATTGGATTAGTCATGTTAATTTTAATTGCAATTGCTCCTGGCTATTTTGCAATTAATTCAAAAGTAGATTTACCCAAAGTAAAACAAGAGATTACTATTATAGATGCTATTTTTAATAAAACAATTGTTACACAAGTTATCAAAGAAGACAGTTTAGGATTAGCAGAAGTAATTTCAATTTCAAACAGAATAAGCTCTTTAATAAATTCAAAACCTTTATTAGACTTAAATGTAAGTGAAAAATATGAGGTTAGAAACAGTGTAATTAAGTTAAGTAAAGAAGTTGAAAAATTGATAAGAAGCAATACATTAGCTTTAAGTGAAGCGGATAAATTAACATTAAAATCGTCTATTTCTGGTGTAAAAGGAATTACAGAATATTCACCAAGCTGGGTAATAATAATGATATCAATTTCATTAGGTTTAGGAACAATGATTGGTTGGAAACGCATTGTTAAAACCATTGGCGAAAAAATAGGAAAACAACATTTAAATTATGCTCAAGGTGCAACTAGTGAATTAGTTGCTGCAGCAACAATAGGAATGGCTACAGCATTTGGATTACCTGTTAGTACCACTCAAGTTTTATCATCGGGAATAGCTGGAAGTATGGTAGCAAGCAAAGGATTGAAAAATTTACAAGGTGGTACCATAAAAAATATAGCCATTGCATGGGTTTTAACTTTACCGGTTACAATCATTTTATCAGGAGTATTATTTTTGCTTTTTAGGGCCATGGCTGGATAACTTTTTTTAAATAATTTTAAAGCTCAAAACTTAAAGTTTTGGGCTTTTTTGTTTGTTAAAATTAAAAAAAACAACTTACTATAAATAAAGCAAATACAGCCTTTTTGGCTGTATTTGTGTTTTAAAAAGGGGTGTTTTATAAATTTCAAGTCAACAATTCATTTATTGTATATGAATGATGTCAAAAATTCATAATAAATGATTTGGATTTAATATTGACGAAAATGGTTTTATAAAAAAACATAAATTAATTAGCAGTCATAATCAACAAAAATATTAATCAAATGAACTTAAATAATTTTACCATCAAATCGCAAGATGCCGTGCAAGAAGCTGTACAAATTGCTTTAAAAAATGAACAACAATCCATTGAACCAGCTCATTTATTATTGGGCCTGATTCAAACTGATGAAAACGTCATATCGTTTTTATTCAAAAAACTAAATGTTAACCAATCTCGAATAGCATCAACTTTAGAAGCCATTATAAAAAGCTTTCCTAAAGTTACAGGTCAAGGTCAACATTTATCGAACGAAGCCAATCAAGTATTGCTAAAAGCACAAAGTTACCTAAAGGAATTTGGCGATGAGTTTGTTTCTGTTGAACATATTTTCTTGGCATTATTAGACGGGAAACATCAAATTGCTACTTTACTTAAAGATGCAGGAGTAAATGAAAAAGAACTAAAAGCAGCTATTAAAGAATTGCGTGGCGGACAAAAAGTAACCTCGCAAACGGCCGAAAGCCAATACAATTCTTTAAATAAATATGCTAAAAATTTAAATGAATTAGCAAAAGCAGGAAAGTTAGATCCTGTAATAGGCCGTGATGAAGAAATTCGCAGGGTATTGCAAATTTTAAGTAGGAGAACTAAAAATAATCCTGTATTGATAGGCGAACCTGGTGTGGGAAAAACTGCTATTGCAGAAGGCTTAGCGCATAGAATTGTAAATGGTGATGTACCTGAAAATTTAAAAACAAAAAAGATTTACTCATTAGACATGGGTTCATTAATAGCTGGGGCAAAATTTAAAGGTGAATTTGAAGAGCGTTTAAAAGCTGTAGTCAAAGAAGTAATTGGAGCTGAAGGTGAAATTATTTTATTTATTGATGAAATACATACTTTAGTTGGCGCAGGTGGCGGTGGTGAAGGCGCTATGGATGCTGCCAATATTTTAAAACCAGCAT
>CANGGG010000104.1 GCA_947453415.1 Bacteroidota bacterium
CCCATCTACAATGTATAATGATTATGCAATTAGCGAATTGCTTTTTCATTGGCAAAGCCAAAACTCAGCTAGACCTCATATTGGTAAGGGTTTATCCTATATAAAACAGAATGTAAACAATAAAAATATATTATTATTTGTAAGAGAAAAATCTAAAAATGAATTTAAAAATACAATGGGATATGTCTTTGTTGGTAAAGCAAAATTTGTAGATAGCGAAGGTGAAAAACCAATGAATATTACATGGGAATTAAACGAACCACTGCCACATTATTTATGGAAGGAATCTGCTAAAATGTCAATTGGTTAGCATAAAAACACTCAACACAAAACTCAATTGTAAGATCAATAAAAAACACTAGAACGATTTTTACCAAATAAAACTTTTCTTGAGTATCACATGGATGAAGTTTTTGCATTAAGAAATTCCTAGCCCCGATAGCCGCAAATAGCTTGCGCAATGCAATGGAGCAACTATGGCGAATAGCGGGAAATAGCTCCAAAAAAATAGCTAAAAGGATTATCTACTAAACTAGCGAAAGATTTTGGCAGAGAATATTCTGTTGATAATTTTGAAAATATGAGAATGTATAATTCAACTTACTCAAAATCCGAGACATTGTCTCGGATTTCCTTAGAAAATATTTCCGAGATAATGTGTAGGAAATCTGAAAAAGAAATAAAACAGGCAGTTTCTGTAATATTTAACTTAATTTGTCTGCATATTCAGGACAACTGAAATTCAATGCAAAAGAAAATCATCAACCCATTTAGAAGCCAATAAAACAACGAAATGATATTCAATAAAGGAAATGTAGCACAAATTAGTTACCCACGTTCTGCCATGAAATTAATAGCTACAGCCTTTATTTTTGTAATGCTAATGGCTTGTGGGAATGATTCAGGCAAAGGTAAAAAGGCAGTTTACGTAAAGCCTTCCGTAGATTATAAAGGGCGTTATCGGAAAGGACATTTACGCATGCCAGTGAGTACTGATAAACATGCTATAAAGAATCAAAATCGTTCTAGGTATTATTACCAAACTAGGGGTAAATACAGGCGTAAAAAATAACTTCAGTTTAAGGATTTTGGAAATTACTGTAAAGTGTTAAAAAACATACTAATTAAGGAAGGAAGTCAGTTGGTTACAATTTGTAACGGTTTGAAAATGGTAGCATCAGATGGCAAATATTAATAATACTAATGATTTAACACAAAAAAATCCCCTCAAGCTACACTGCTTAAGAGGATTTTTTTTGTTTGATTAACTTTTATTTAAACTAATTTCTAATTCCGTTATTTTGCCTTGTTCTATGGTAGCAGTTAAAGTTTGGGTTTGGTATCCTTCCGCTTCTATTCTAATGGTATAAATACCAGGGCGCATTTTATATAACTCGCAAATTCCATCTTGGTCTGCATCGTCTTTTTTATCCTTACCTTCTACATAAGCCCAAGCAGAAGTAATGGGTTCGTTGGTTGCTGCATTGGTAACTGCTATGGAAACTCCAGTACTGCGCACTGCCGCATCGTTAATTACCTTAGTGGCCATAAATGCATTGGCAAAAGCAGGTTCATCTAAGGCATTTACCACCAAATCATTAATTATAACTAAGCTAACATCAGCCTTTGCAAATAATTCATTGGTTTCTGCATTCAAGCCTTTGTTGGCCTTTACTGCACTTTGGGCAGTGCCCAAGCTAGCTTGGTAATCGGTTACCAATTTTCTAGCAGCACTAATGGCAGTAGTTTTTATATTAACCTCATTGGCTAAATCTTTACTATTTGCCTCTATTTGTGCTATAATTGCATTGGCTTTGGCACTACATGCAGCATCTGATACTTTTGTAAAATCGCTTTTGGTTACATCAAATAAATTAATCAAAGCCATGTTACTTGTATCCTTAGCCCAAACCAAAGCTACCCTTGCTAGTTTGCATATAGCCTCAGTCATGTTTTGTTCAAGCTGCGAATTGGCATTGGTAATACCAGCAGTGCCAGCACTAAGGTTAGCATTTAGCTCGTTAATACGGGCTATTGTTTGTTCAAAATTTAGCACTTCTGTATTTAACCTGCTAAATCCTTTACTTAAGCCATTATTGGCTTTTAAAACTTGTTGTACCGCTTGGTACATGTTTAATTTTGAAATAAGTGTTTTTTTCATTTGAATATATTTTTAAAAACTGCAGAAACTCAATTTCTGTGCCAAATTTTAATTTCATTTTAGTGTTACCTATAAATTAGATTAATAATGCAGCTACTTTTCACCATATATCAAACGCCATTCGCTACCTTACAAATCCAATTCACTATTCATTAGGCGGTTTCCATGGCCTTCACTTATCCATTCATTACCTTAAAACTACATTTCAGCAGTTTTACATAACATTCCATCACTTGCAAACCTAGTTTATTAAAGTTAATACCCCATTCAGCACTTTTACAACGGTAATCAGTACTTTCATAATGGCATTCAGTACTTTCATATCGGCATTCAGTACTTTCATAACGTTAGTCAGTACTTTTAAAACGGTATTCAGTACTTTTTGCCACTGGCAACTGGCTTCTGGCTTCTGGCTGGTGTTTTTTATTCATTCATAATTCATCATTCATACTTTATACTTTAACAAATAAGTGTCTGGATTCGGCAGGCTCACCACGACAATTAAATTCAACATTCATACTTTATAATTCATACTTTATAATTCTCATCTCTCAGTGCCCATCTCTTAATTCATAGATATTTCAATGGTTGTTTTAAGGAAAGGAGATGCCTGCGGCATGACGATTGTTGGTGTTTTTTTTGAAACTAGCTACTGACTTAATCTTAAAACTTTCTCTCATCTCTCAGTGCCCATCTCTTAATTCATTGATATTTTGTCCGAGGTTGGTATACTCACCAATCCACTTCGCTGCCCGTTGTTTGGTGTTTTAGCGCAGCGGCACCAACAACTGTTTTGGTAGCTAATTTTCAAAACACCTACCCTGTCCTTACCAGATAGGAAGGGTTTTATTCCCGCACAAATCCGATGTCAGTTCGAGCGGAGTCGAGAACATTATGCCGCAGACGCTCCCGAACAATTTCTAAATCAAATTCTTTTTACTATTTAAACATCTTCCTTTTTTTCTTCTTTCTTTTTCCATTGCTGAAAAAGAAACAATCCTGCAAGGCAGGACTAGACAATAAAAAGCTACCCTCCCGCGAGGCTAGATGCACGGCCCGCTTTATTGTCGGCCCAACGCTCGCCAAATAACAAGCATTTGTGTGAGGTTTTAGTTATTGCCTCCTTCGACTCCGCTCAGGATGACAAATTATCAATTGCTTTTTCATCATTCATACTTTATTCTTTAACTAATTCGTGTATGGATTCGGCAGGCTCACCACGACATGTAAATTCAACATTCCCAACTCCCGTCTCTCAGTGCCCATCTCTTAATTCATTGATATTTCAATGGTTGTTTTAAGGAAAGGAGATGCCTGCGGCATGACGATTGTTGGTGTTTTTTTTGAAACTAGCTACTGACTTAATCTTAAAACTTAAAACTTTCTCTCATCTCTCAGTGCCCATCTC
>CANGGG010000105.1 GCA_947453415.1 Bacteroidota bacterium
GTTTCGCCATCTTCTATTATTTCATCATGATAGCCAATTGCATTGAGTGATTTAACAATAAAATCAGCTCCAATTAACGCACTAATTTCTGTTACTTTATTTTCGTTATGACTTGCAAAAATTATTTCCATTATCCAATCATTTTTTTAATTCCAAAGCTCCAAAGTTGCATTTTTAAATCTTTGTTAGTTTCATAATTTATTAAATGTTCCGCTTTTAATATTTGTGTACTTCGTACAATGGCAAACTGATGAGCAGGAATATTCCAACCTTCTTTTGTTAGCCATTCATCGCAGCCCCAAATGATCATTTTAAGCGGCTTCAAACTTAATATAACATCACTTATTGAAGCACCTGCTTCCTGCTCATTTATATTTAAAAGCGCCATTTCGTTCACGTTTAATTTTAAGCCAGCTTGAATGATATTATTCAGTAAATCCATTTCATTGTTATTAAGCGCTTTATCTATCAATAAAACAAAGCGTTGTTGGTTGGTTCCACTGAACTTGTATTGTATAGAATTTTGTTTTTCTTTGACCACGAAAAACTCATCGAATAATGGTTCAATGAAAGAATTTTCAATTATTAAATTAGCGTTCATTTTTTAAAATTTTACAGATGGCAATAAGCATCAAAATTAACAAAAACTCTCAATCTAGAATCAATACTTGTGATTTTAATAATATAGAATTCGGAAAAATATTTTCAGATCACATGTTTAGAGTTGATTATGAAAATGGAGAATGGCAAACTGGAGAGATTTTACCCTACGGAAATATTAGTTTTTCTCCCGCTTTATCAAGTTTACATTACGGACAATCAATTTTTGAAGGTATGAAAGCTTTTAAAGATGAACAGGGAAATCCTCAATTATTTCGTCCATTGGCTAATTTTGAAAGATTTAATATTTCGGCTCAAAGAATGGGAATGCCAACTATTCCTGAAGAATTATTCATGGGTGGATTAAGTGAATTGGTAAAATTAGACCAAAACTGGATTCCAACCAAAGAAGGAAGTTCATTGTATTTACGTCCATTTATGTTCGCCACCGATGATTTTATTGGTGTAAGAACAAGCATGAATTATTCTTTTATTATTTTTTGTTGCCCAGTAAATAGCTACTATCCTAAACCCATTAAAGTAAAAGTAGAAGAAAAATATACCCGTGCTTTTGATGGAATGGCCGGAAGTGCAAAAGCTGCCGGTAATTATGGAATTAGTATGCTGCCAACCATGGAAGCCAAAAAAGAAGGTTTTGATCAAATCATTTGGACTGATGGCCGTGAACATAAATATGTAGAAGAATCGGGAACTACCAATTTGTTTTTTGTGTTAAATGAAGAAACAGTAATTACCCCAGCATTAGACGGAAATATTCTAAAAGGTGTAACTCGCGATAGTTGTATAAAAATGTTACGAGATGCAAATTACAATGTAGAAGAAAGACATATTAGCATAGAAGAAATTGCACAAGCAGCAAGAGATGGAAAATTAACAGACGCTTTTGGAACTGGAACGGCAGCATTAATAGCCAAAATTGAAACCATAGCTTATAAAAATGAACGTTTTGAATTGCCACCGGCCGAAAACAGAAAAGTTTCAAATTGGTTATATAAAAACTTAAGCGATATTCAAACTTCAAAAATTGAAGATAAATTTGGGTGGGTTGTAAAACTATAAGTTATAAATTATATGGAAATAGAAAAGGAATTGGTGTAAAAACTAGTTCCTTTTTTTGTTTAAGAAATACGTCCCATTTGTTTTAAAATTTTGGCAGACACATAGGTCTGCCCCTACGTTCAATATTTTATCATCCAATCAACATAATTACTATATTGTGCCACTTTATGCACGAAAACGATTTTATATCCATCATTGCTAATCAGCTTGGCATTCAACAAAAACAAGTAATAGCTACTGTTAAATTATTGAATGAAGGCAGCACTGTACCATTCATTGCTCGCTATAGAAAAGAACTTACCAATGCATTGGACGAAGTTCAAATTGAAAATATTAGGTTACTAAATTTAAAGTTTACCGATTTAGTAAAACGAAAAATTTCTATTATTGAAACCATTAAAGAGCAAGGAAAACTAACGACTTTATTGGAAAAAAGTATTCACGAATGTTGGGATTTAAATTTATTGGAAGATATTTATTTACCCTATAAACCCAAACGTAAAACAAAAGCAAGCATTGCCCGTGAAAAAGGTTTGGAGCCTTTGGCAATTTGGTTATTGAAAGAAAATAATAACAGTCCTGAAATAGAAGCCAGCCGTTATTTGAAAAATGGTGTAAAAAACGAAGAGGAAGCTTTGCAAGGTGCAAGAGATATAATAGCTGAAATGGTTAATGAAGATGCAAAAGCAAGAAATACCATTAGAAATCAGTTTGAAAAACATGCGGTAGTATACACCAAAGTAGCTAAAGGAAAAGAAACTGAAGGAATTAAATACCAAGATTATTTTAAATACGATGAACCTTTAAATCGTTGTCCATCGCACAGGTTATTAGCAGTATTTAGAGGAGAAGAAGAAGGTTTTTTAAAATTAAGCATTGAGCCTGATGAAGAAATAGCCATTCAAAGACTTGAATATATTTTTGTAAAAAGGAATAACGATAGCAGTTATCAAATAGAATTGGCCATAAAAGACAGTTATAAACGCCTGCTTTCTCCTTCCATGGAAACAGAATTTAGGAACTTAGCTAAGGCCAAAGCCGATGAAGAAGCAATTAGCGTTTTTGCTGAAAATTTAAAACAATTATTGCTTTCAGCACCTTTAGGAAGCAAACGTATTTTAGCCATTGATCCGGGATTTAGGTCGGGTTGTAAAGTGGTTTGTTTAAATGAAGAAGGCAAATTATTAGTTGATGACATTATTTATCCTCACGAACCTCAGCGCGATGTACAAAAAGCGGAAGCTAAAATTATATATTTAGTAGAAAAATATAATATCGAAGCTTTTGCCATAGGCAATGGAACTGCTGGTCGCGAAACAGAAGAATTTATTAGAAACATTAAATTCAAAACCGAACCGCAAATATTTATGGTGAACGAAAATGGTGCATCTATTTATTCGGCAAGTGAAGTGGCAAGGGAAGAATTTCCAGATAAAGATTTAACAGTAAGAGGTTCGGTTTCCATTGGCCGCAGGCTAGCTGACCCTTTGGCTGAGTTAGTAAAAATAGATGCAAAGTCAATAGGAGTGGGGCAATACCAACACGATGTGGATCAAAATAAATTGAAACAAAGTTTGGATGTGGTGGTGCAAAGTTGTGTAAATCAAGTTGGGGTAAATTTAAATACTGCCAGTAAAAGTCTGTTAACTTA
>CANGGG010000106.1 GCA_947453415.1 Bacteroidota bacterium
AACCATTACTGCCATAGGATTTAAAATAGGGGGGCCATTATTGGCATTTTTTACTTTAGCCGTTTGGGTATTTCCTGCTAGTTTAATCATGGGAATTTTTGCCATTGTTATTCATTTTTATCATTTAGAAAATCCTAAACTTAATTTCTTAAAATACATTCAACCAATGGCAGTAGGATTTATCATTTATGCTGCATTTCAAATTATTCAAATGTTTATTAGCAAATTGTACCACTGGATTTTACTAATATTATCGGCAAGTGTAGCTATATTATATCAAACACCATATTTGTTTCCAATACTTTTATTATTAGGTGGTTTTGTATCAAGTCAGGTAAACAAAGAAAAAATAAATACAGTAAAACCGCTGAAAAATATTAACTGGAGTAACTTTATTCTGTTTTTAGCCGTTTTTATAACTGCTGCAGTTTTAGGAGCATTAACACAGAACAAAATTGTTTTACTTTTTGAAAATACCTATCGATTTGGTAGTATCGTTTTTGGTGGAGGTCATGTGTTAATTCCAATGATGTATAATCAGTTTGTAGAAATTAAACATTTTTTAACTGCCAATGAATTTATAGCAGGAGTTGGTTTGGTGCAAGCCATGCCTGGTCCGGTTTTTAGTATAGCAACATTTTGTAACGCAATGGCTTTACAAGAATTTGGTATTTCGGGACAGTTATTAGGAGCCATAATTGGAACAATTGCAATCTTTTTACCAGGAACGTTCTTAATATTTTTTATTTACCCAATTTGGAATCAGCTTAAAAATTATACACCCATAAAAAATGCAATTGAAGGTGTAAATGCTGCAAGCGCAGGTTTGGTAATTGCATCGGCATTTTTATTATTTAAGCCAGTTGTTATAAATCAATCAAATATGATAGTACTTTTACTAACTTTATTTTTACTTTTGACCACCAAAGTACCAAGCCCTATAATTGTTATTATTTGTGTGTTGGCTAGCTTTATTTATTAATTATATGAATTGTTTTTTTAAATATTTTATTTCCATTTTTGTTTTGTGCTTTAACACATATTCTGCTAAAAGTCAAACTAAATCAGTTACAAATGAGAATGAGTTGGTGCAATTAAGTGGTTTTATAGTAAGCTTTGATAGTACGCAAGTTTTACCTTATGTAACTGTAAGAATTGAGGGAACAAATCGTGGTGTATTTTCTGACATGAGTGGTTTTTTTAGTTTAGTTTGTAAGCAAACTGATAAAATTGTTTTTTCAACATTGGGACAAAAAAAACTGTTTTATACCCTTCCTAACAATATAGAAGGAAATAAATTAACTACTGTAATTAGAATGGAAGAAGACACATTTTTTTTAAGAGATGTAGTAATTAGACCATATTCTACTCCTCAAGAATTAGATTATTATTTTGCTAAAATAAAAATTCCAAATAGCAATTTGTCATTAGCATACGAAAATCTGGGTCGCGTATCTTTTCAGAATTTACAAAAAGGAATACTTGCCGATGGAGTTGAAAACGGAAGATGGTATCAACAAGCACAGGCGGAAAAACTCTATTATAATGGGCAAGCTCAACCAATTCCTATTGCAGATATTGGCAGTTGGTATCGCTTTTTAAACTCATTAGGAAACAAAAAAAAGAAATAATAACCATACAATTTAAAGCCAAATATGATTTTAGAAAACTTAACAGCTACCTCGCCTATTGATGGTAGATATAGAAACCAAACCGTTGATTTATCAAATTACTTTTCTGAATTTGCATTAATAAAATACCGTGTTTTAATTGAAATTGAGTATTTTATTTTTTTACATCAACAAAAGCTTGCTCAATTCAGCAAACATGCAATTAATGAAGAGTTGTTAAGAAATATTTACAAAGATTTTTCAATAGCAGATGCTGAAACAATAAAAAATATTGAAAAAACAACTAACCATGATGTTAAAGCTGTTGAGTATTTTATTAAACAAAAACTTGAAATTTTAAATTTAAGTGAAACCAGTGAATTTGTTCATTTTGGACTTACTAGTCAAGATATAAATAATACGGCTATTCCATTAAGTATAAAAGATGCTTTAACCCATGTTATTTTACCCAATATTTTATTGGTTTTGGAAAAAATAAAAGCACAAGCCAAAGATTGGGAAGCAATTCCAATGTTAGCAAAAACTCATGGTCAGCCGGCATCACCTACAAAACTTGGAAAAGAGTGGATGGTTTTTGCAAGTAGAATGAATGAGCAAATAAAACATTTAAATCAAATACCTTTTTCGGCTAAATTTGGCGGTGCAACTGGAAATTTCAATGCTCATCATTTGGCATATCCAACTATCAATTGGCATGAATTTGGAAATAATTTTTGTGGAAATTTAGGATTAAGTCGCTCCTATCCTACTACTCAAATAGAACATTACGATAACTTAGCAGCATTGTTTGATTGCTTGAAAAGAATCAATACTATTTTGATAGATTTTACACGAGATGTATGGCAATATGTATCGATGGATTATTTTAAACAACAACTAAAAGTAGGTGAAATTGGCAGTAGTGCCATGCCACATAAAGTAAACCCAATTGACTTTGAAAATGCGGAAGGTAATTTAGGTTTTGCAAATGCAATTTTTGAACATCTTTCGGCTAAATTACCAATTAGTAGGTTACAAAGAGATTTAACCGACAGCACTGTTTTGCGTAATGTTGGTGTGCCATTGGCACATAGTTTAATAGCTTACAAGTCTATTTTAAAAGGCTTAAACAAACTATTATTAAACATACCAGCTATTGAAAAGGACTTAGATAATAATTGGGCGGTAGTGGCTGAGGCCATTCAAACTATTTTAAGGAGAGAAGCATATCCAAAACCTTATGAAGCTTTAAAAGAATTAACAAGAACTAATGAAAAAATTGATTTAAAAAGCATTCAAACTTTTATTTACAATTTGAATGTAAGCAATGAACTAAAAGAAGAATTACTTAATATTACACCTTTCAATTATACTGGAGTATAAAAAATATTAAAAGGTTTATTATTTATTTTTTAAAACTATTACTAATAAAAAAGCCCGAATGTATAGTGCACCCAAAAGTTTAGACAAATTTATAATTAATTTTGATAATAATGAGCTCGATAATTTATCGGGCTCATTCCGTTTAAATTTAGTTTAATTCTTTCATTATTATAATAAGTAATGTATTCTATTATTTCATTTTTCAGGTG
>CANGGG010000107.1 GCA_947453415.1 Bacteroidota bacterium
ACCATAGATTCATTTTTAACGGTAACGCCTACCAATGTAGGCAATCAAACCATGTATAAAGTAAAAGCACGTGATTCAGATGGATGTTTAGATTCTGCGACTTTTAATGTGTTAACAAGGGCCTTGCCATTGCGAGAATTGACCCCCAAAATACGCTTATGCGAAGGAGACGATACCAGCTTATTTGTGGGAACGAATGGATCAGTACCCGTATTGCGCTCATATTGGTATTTGGCTCCCAATTTAACTACCCCAATCGATACACAAGCTACCCATACCATTACAGATTTGAAATTTTCAGATTCAGCAACTTATGTTTTACGTAAAACCGATATTCATGGATGTAAAACCTTAGATACCACTTTACTTTATGTAAACAGTCCGGTAAACTTTATCTCGCCTAAGGATTCAGCGTGTCAAAACGATCCAACCTTTGCGTTGCGAGGAAGAATAAATACCATGTATATAGATAGTTTTGTATGGTACAACATGGGTTCCACCACACAATTATTAGAAAATGATACCTTATTATTACCAACTACCACAGTAGGAACCACCTTATACACCTTACGCGGTTATCAAACGTACGATGGCCGCACCTGTTATAAAGACGATACAGCCAGTTTAAAAATAAATGGTTTACCTAATATAACCAATAGACCGCAACCCGTTGCATTATGTAACGACCAAGGCTTGTATAACTTAGGATCAGTTTCAACAAGCAATCCGTCAGCGAGTCAAACTATACAAGTTTGGAGTTATCCTCCCAATCCCAATGCCATAACAAGTGCAGGAAATGTAATCCGCATAGATAGTTTGCAGAATATACCAGGAACCTACGTAGGAAAAGCCTTTGGTAATTATGTTTACTTGTCAGTAAAAGCCACCACCACAGGTTGCTATAGAAAAGATTCAGTATTGTTAGGTATCTTCCCCGTAGCGCCAGTATCAATGACCGGCCCACCTAAGTTTTGTGATTTTGATAAAGCCTATGGATTATATAATTTAACAAAATTATTTAACCCATCAGGCAACGATGAAACCTGGACAGGAAGAGGCGTAAGCTATAATCCATTAACCAAACGCTATAGCTTTACCCCAACCGACACCAATAATACAGATCCGAGTGCCAACGTAAGAACAGGCTTAACCTTGGCAAGCGATAGCAATGTGTTAAAATATGAATTTAACTTAGCATTTCCACCAACCATACAGGTGGCATTTGTACCAAGCAGACCAGGAATAGTTACCATGTCACCACCATTTGCAGGTTGCCCAAGCAGCGATACAGTATTGTTTAGAGTTACTAAATCGCCAATATTACGAGCAGGAATCATCCCAACCATTTGCGTAGGAGATGACAGCGTATTTATAAGTAGCAGAGCATTGGCAGGCACCAACTCCACCACAGCAGCAAATCCAGCTACGTCATACTGGTACTTTGCAGCACCCAATGCAAGCTTAGGCGCCATTGCACGCGGACAAGTATTTATGCCATTTCATCCAAGCATAGTAGTTCCAAACGATGGACAAAAAACATATAGCATAATATATGCAGACGTAGCCACAGGATGTAGAGCAGCCGATACCACCGACATTACCGTAAAAGGTATTCCAAATGTAAGTATATTAACCAATCCGCTAGCCGATAGTGCAGTATGTTTGACCCAAGATAAAATAATATTTAACTTGAATCCAGACCCAGCCACATTGCCAAGTATTGATTCCATATCATTTACCGGAGCACCAAACTTAACAGCAATTATAGGAGGAAGTTCAGCATTTTTAGACATTAAGAACAACACCTCTATATTAGAACAAGTATATAACTTACGTTACTATTATAGAACATCAGAAGGTTGTTCCAACTCAGCTACCAAAGCCATCAGGGTTCAGTTTCCACCCGATGTACAATTGAGTAAAAATGGCTCAGCATGTGAATATGGTGGATCATTTACAATAGATGTTTTGAAAAGCCCAAGTTCAAAACATCCATACAACTTAGCATGGTCGGTAGTAAACGGAACAGGAACAACTATTTCAAGTACCAATACCCAATTTACTTATTCTCCATCAGCGGCAGAAAAAGCAGCAGGAAAAGTAACAATCAACATCATTACAACGAATAATGGATTATGTGCCGCAGCTAGCGACCAATCGGAATTTATTATCAATCCAAAACCGGTAGCAGATTTTACAGGAATAGATAGCGGATGTGTAAGAGCGGGAATACCATTAAATATTACTTTAACAGCAGCACCTAATCCGGTACCAGATTGTAATTATATATGGGAAATAGAGGGAGTAGTTGAAATAGATAGTTTGAACAAAACAGTTTATAACAAATCATTTACAGCGGCTAAAGCTTATCCAATTAAATTAACAGTAATCAATAAAACAACGGGTTGCGTTGACACCTCAACTATTAAAACCTCCACAGCATGGTTAACACCAACTGCAGATTTTGATCCAGATAAATTAGAAACTACCATAGCAAAACCTTATTTTACATTTATTAATAAAACAAATCCATTGGCTAACAATACCTATTTGTGGCATTTAAGTGTAGATCCGGTTACATTATTGAATCGTACATCAACAGTAATAAATCCAACCGATGTGGCGTTTAAAGCCGATACTGCAGAAATAGCCATTAAATTAATTGCAATAAGCGATAAAGGGTGTATAGATTCAGTAACAAAATACATTAGAATCAATCCTGATATAACCGTATTTATACCGAATGTATTTTATCCGCCTACAAATAATAATCCAGGTTCAGGATCAAAATTACCATTGAGTGAATGTGTAATCAATGGAATTCCTTGTAACAGTCATTTCTTTGTACAAGCAAGTGGATTTGAAAATATAGAAATATATATATACAACCGTTGGGGTAAGTTAGTTTATGAAACAAAAGACAATAAAGAAACTTGGCCAAAAAATACAGGATGGGACGGAACAGATATGAAATCGGGAGGCGAATGCCAACAGGATGCATACGTTTACCAAATATTTGCAACAAGTTTTAGTGGTAAAAAATA